>DMCJ01000026.1 GCA_003446735.1 Lachnospiraceae bacterium
TGCAGGATGCAGCCTCCGAATGTATCACCGGCGCCCGTGGTCTCTATGGTATCTTCACGAAGAAAAGGGGCTGCTTCAACTTTTATATAGTGAGGTTCTTCAGGATCTTTTCTGTAAAATGCCAGGCTTCCGTTCTTTCCTAACGACACCGTGATAAGCTTTACTTTATATCTTTCCAAGATCCACTCGGCGCCTTTTGTATAGTCGCTTTCTCCGGTAAGCCATTCAATTTCATTATCGGAAATCTTTAATATATCAGCATATTCAAGGCCTTTATTTACCTGCGCCCTCGCTTCATCCATGCTCTTCCACAAGGGTTCTCTTATATTAGGATCAAATGATATCAGATCTCCGGCGCTTTTTGCTTCACCCAGCGCAAAAAGCGTAGCCGATCTTACCGGCTCATCTGTCATCGATAATGTTCCGAAATGAAAGATCTTTGAGGCGCGGATCATAGACGAATCAACATCTTCTTTCGTAAGCATCATATCAGCTCCGGGATTACGGTAAAAGGAAAAATCCCTGTCGCCGTCTTCGAAAGTCTTTACGAATGCAAGCGTTGTTCTGATATCGGGATCAATGATAAGTCCTTTAGGATCTATCTTAACTTCGTTCAGCACCCCCTTAAGCTCGTGTCCGAAAATATCATCTCCGACTTTACCGATAAAAGCCGTCTTATGTCCAAGCTTATTAAGCATTGCAAGAACGTTGCAGGGCGCGCCTCCGGGATTTGCCTCATAAAGCGCATTCCCCTGCTCTGAGATCCCATTCATCGTCATGTCCATGAGCAGCTCTCCGAGTGCCGTCACATCGTATGTCTTTTCCATTTTTCCTCCTGATACTCCTTAAGTCGAACAGGCATATTAATTCTTTTATGACTTCTTCTCAACTAACTGCCTTAAAATCTCCAAGGAACTCTTTTGAGACCTTGAACAGCTATACGTTATAGCATGTACATCTGACCATTCTACAACCGGTATGTCATAATTCTCTATTATATTCTTCACCCAGGAATCCACAGTTTCCGGATTGGTTTCCATTAAAGATGTGACAGAAAAAAGCAAATCTCCAATAAACGCGTCGTTTATTAACACTACATTCTTTTCTTCGGTTCCGTCATAAAACATATTGTTTAATTTCTCATTTTTAATTCTCTTAAAAAATATCGAATTCTTATTTAATAGCCGAACAAACATGCCAATTACATCAGCATAAGTGGTCGGACTATCTTCATCAAACGTTGAATAACCTGATATAGGTTTTCGAGGCGATAACCCAAGTAACCAGTCGACTGAAACCCTATATGTTTTTGAGATTTCTGTAAGAAGCGTAATACTGGGTTGTTCGCCATTTAGTATTTTGCTGATGACCGATTGAGAACTATTAACACTTTTTGCAAACTCTTCTTGTGACATATTACCCTTTACTTCACTTATTCTATCTGCTGTAACACTCATTTTTAAGCCTCCAAACACGCGTAAATAGTCATTATTCTAATTTGAATATATTATTCAAATCAGAATAATTATATTCTATTTAGAATAAAACATCAAGAAAAATTATAGCATTTTGTTATGGAAAACTCTATGGATTATTCGTATTAATCAGGATACGATACTGACAAAACAAACACAAACAATGAAAGAGGTGATAAAGATGCCAAAACTAAACAAAGATAAATCCTCGTGTAAAGATGTATTTAATGCCTTTATGTTATCAAAGGCATCTTACACAGGCAACCTTGAATTTCCTATTATAAGAGGATGTGATGAAGTTCCAACAGGTCTCATTCCATTTTCTAAAATAATCTCGTCTACAGATTATGATAATTGGATACATTTTTATGAATACGATCATATTCTGGAACGACTATGGAATTATCCCGATCACTATCTCCCTTATATTAAAAAATTCAAAGGTATCATAACTCCAGATTTCAGCTTATACTGTGATATGCCACTTCAAATGCAAATAAACAACATTTTCCGAAGTCGGCAAGTCGGCAACTGGCTACAGAACGAAGGCATAGCGGTGATACCTAACATACGATTTGGTGATTCAAGGACTTATAAACTCTCTTGCATGGGAGTGAGTAAAAATAGTACAATTGCAATAAGTAGCTACGGATCCGTTAAAACTCGTTTGTACCGTGATATTCTTGATGATGGACTACCTTATATATTCGAAAATCTTACTCCCAAGAATGTTATATTATATGGATCCATCACTGATGTTATACAGGAGTTAGAATATAAGTATAACTCAAAAATCTGGGTCTTCCCAAGCGATTGTTCAAAAGCTCACTCCTCAAGAAAGGAGGTGAGCTGAATGGGTATGGGTTTACACGGAGGATTCGGTAATTCCCGCGGCAGCCGGTTAATTAAAAAATCTGCCAAAAAGGGTAAACTATCTTCAATTAAAGCCAGTTATACTCGGGATTCTCTAATCCGCGAATTAGATGGCCACACCAACACATCAACCGAGCTTGCAAAAAGAATCCGAATCGGAGATATTCATATCAATGTATTAGGTGATGATCTGTTTGAACGTTATACCGGTTCAGATAAGGATACCCTTGCAGTTGCAATAGGTAAAAACCTGTATTTACGAAGAAGTTCCGCAAGCATCGTGAGTGACATGGTTCATGAAGGCAAACATGCATTGGATTATATATCCGGGATAAACACAAATGAAATACAAACATGGCCCGGGGAAATACGTGCATATAAAGCTGAAAGGGAATTTCAGATTAAAACGAAGAGGCCAGTGGACTTTATAAATGAAAATGATCTTCTTGTCCACGTTTGGAAAAACTATAAAAGGGAGGTTTAACAATGAATAATAATATAGTTTCTATCTTAATAGAGTATTTGAATACTCAAAATACAAATCTGATCATCGAAAATATTTCAGTCACAGATAAAAAGACTCTAAACTCCGCTTGTTTTGAATTACTTGGATGGCTAAAGCTTGAGTATAAAAGACAAAAATGGATAGAAGAAGGCAGAAAAGCTTCAAATAAGCCCTTAGAATTAAATCGCTCATATGAATGGTGTAATTTAATAAATGATCTGGTCTTAAAAGAAACGCTTTTTTCTGAGCTTTTTGATATTAAAGATGATAAACTTTTCTTTAAAGACAGTATTCCGGAGACCACCAAAAATGAGATACGAAAAGATGCATTCGAAAAGTATAATCCACCCGTGATAAGATAAAATTAGTATGACAAGGGGAAGTGGCAGTATATTCATGAGGTCTATGAATGAATATGAATTGCGAAAATAAAATCACATTGCAACAGAAAATGTGACATCAAACTATTTCCCACATCACGCCCATATTTTTAAATCCGCCTTCGGGCATGCAGGAGGCACACGCCTTGCCTCCCGCGCCTCCTGTGCCGCATCCCGTGCATCCGTCACAGGAATGTCCCGGGCTGCAGGTGTCATTAAATACAACTCTCCTTATGACACCTGCTTTTTCCAGAAATTCCACGTCACGTTTTATGAGATCTGTGCTCTTTCCAAGCTCCTCGGCGAGCATTTCCATAGTTCTGGACTTTCCGTCCGTTAATAATTCTATGAGTTCTTTCATTTTATTTACCAGATAAGTAATCCTATATGATAAGCTATTCCCGCTAAGATCAGTGCCACTCCCGTGTAGTAGAGTGCTATCCTGGCTGTCCATTTTACAGAATGGGTCTCCTGATATGTAGCAGCAAGAGCAACGATACAGGGCATGTTAAATGTCATCGCAAAGATAAGAGCAAGGGCTTCGGGTTTTGCGATATTTGCTACCAGAAGCTCATTAAGATTTTCAGCCACAGCTCCGCCTTGCATGGAACCTACCGTAATAGCGCCCGTTCCGGAATAGATCGTACTAAGAACACCCAACGCTCCCTCTTTTCCGAGGCTAGATGCGATAAACGCCATAAAGGTCTGCCATCCCATTCCAAATATCTTTGTAACAGGCTCAATGGCATGTCCAAGCTTATATAGTATACTCGCTGTTACATCCCCTGATGAAGTATAGGAAAGAAGCCAGAAAGCCAGTGCTACGATCACAACCACCTTAAATGATCTGAAAAATGTATCCTTTGTGCGGCCAAATACATATCTTAAAAGCGCTCCCCACTTCGGTTTATGATAAGGAGGAAGCTCCATGATCATACCCAGGCGGTCATCTTCCTTTACGAGTGACCGGCCGAAGATCTTCGCCGTGATCCACATGTGAAGAATCATGACCAGAAGGATGACTGCTATTATCACGGGCATCCATGCTCCAAAGAATAATGTCGAAAGCATAGGTATTACAGCCCATGCCGCGCCGCACGGTACTGCCCAGGCCAGCGCAATGGTGAGCACTTTCTGTCCCCAGTTATCTATTACTCTGGTACCGGCTGCACCTCCCATAGTACATCCGAAGCTGATTAGGAACGGCATGACCGACTTTCCCTGAAGGCCGAACTTCGCCATGGTATTATCAAAAACATAGGATATCCTGGCCATGATTCCTACCTCCTCCAAAAGTCCGAATACTAATGTTACCCCAAATACAAATCCAAGCATCTGGATCACAAATGCCAGAGAACGTATCAGAACATCGCAAAGGATCGCAGCTATAAAAGCAGGGCATCCGGCATTCAAAAGTGCTGCATTGAGCGGGTCGGATATCATACCGACAACTGATCCAACTCCCATAAGCGGGAGTGCCGGAATAAATGATGCGATAAGTCCAAATAAAATGATAAGGACTACCACCAGTTTTCCCCAGATATGATGGGTAATGAGCCTGTCGAACTTTCCAAGCCCCTCTCCCATCTTACCTGATTTTACACTCTCAGAGATAAGATCATCGATCCAGTCGAATTTACATCCGCCTGTAAGCACGACACCTTTATCAACCGAAGATAAAGCTTTTTCAAATTCGCTTCTTTCGGCATCTGAAAGCGAAGCTTTAACCTTCGCGATCACCGGCGCATCGCCTTCAACGGCTTTGACCGCAAGCCACTGTGATGAATATCCGGGTATCACTTCTTTTTTTATCATAAATCTGATCTTCCCGTAAGCATCTATCTCTTCAAATCTGCTTTCAAGACTCTTTGCATCAAGCACGGTCTTTTCTTTTACCGCACGTTCAAGCGCTGCATAGAATCCGCCATAGGCTTTCTTATCCGGAGCTGAAAACAGGACTACAGGTATACCGAGTTTTTCCTCAAGTTCTTTCTCGTTTATAGTCTTGCCCTGCTCTTTTGCAACATCGCTCATGTTAAGGACAAGGAAACAGGGAACGGTTATGCCCGCATAATCCGCAAGCATATAAAGGCTTCTTTCAAGCTGCGAACTGTCGGCCAAGATACATACGACATCGGCCTTTCCGGAAGCGATATAATCCCTTGTGATCATCTCCTCATCCGAGTTCGCCGAGAGGCTGTAGGTTCCGGGCAGGTCGGCTACCAGATAACGAACGCCGTTATGTTCAAAGTTACCTTCCTTTTTCTCAACTGTCTTTCCAGGCCAGTTACCGACATGCTGCTTTAGTCCGGTCAGTGCGTTAAAGAGGGTGGACTTTCCCGAATTGGGTTGTCCGAGCAGCGCTATAACTGTTTCGTTCTTATCGGTCATGCCGTTTTTCCTCCTTCAACTTTTATCTGGTCACATTCTGCTCTGTTAAGCGCGATCATGGTATCGCGGGAATAAAGGAGCAAGGGTCTGTTCTTTTCATTTTTGATGACCTTTACCCTGCACCCGGGCGTCAGCCCAATAGACGTGATCCTGCTCATGAATCGCTGATCCCCGTCTACCGATGCGATAACTCCGATCGCATCTTTTTCAAGTTCCGATAATTTTTTCATTATGTCCTCCTTCATAAGATGTCATATGTAAAAAGTCCTCATATGTATTAAGTTCTCATATGCAGTAAGTTCTCATATGTAATAGGGTTCTCATGCTTCTCTTAGGGAAAGCATTGTATAACCTGCTGAAGAAATTATCTTTGAAATCTCACTTTCCGTTTCTGCTTTTTTTGATCTTAGCAGCACCTCTTTTTTCCCAATATCTGCTTTTGCCCATCTGCCTGCCGTCTCATTCAGGGAATTCTCTACCCTTGTGGCACAGTTTGAGCAATGCATCCCATCTACTGAAAGTACATATGTAAATGGATAATTTGCTTTGTTTTTGTCTTTCACCCTGACCTTTTTCTCTCCCGGTTCTTTTGTCCCGCAGCATGAAGACCCGTAGCGGATCCTTCTGACGGTGCCATAGACGGCAAGCGCCAGGATCAGGATAAGTGTCATGACTACTATTATCTCTCCCATTATTTCTCCCTACCTAAGATCTTTTTTGATCAGCTTTAGCCGATGAGCTTTCGGCGACAGACTTTCGGCGATCTGCCGAAAGAACTCTGCCGAAACCACATATCCGGCAGAGCGCTTCCTACATATTTTGAATAAACTACCCGTAGTTAGGAATAGCTAACCATGTACCCAAATAACAGGGAATAATCCTTATTGGGGGATCTTCCCTTTTTTTGGTTAGTTCTAACTAACTTCATATATTACCACGTGTTGATCTGTTTGTCCATACTTTTTTTGCTAGTAATTCTCTAGTAATTCTCTCGCAAAAGCCGGGCAATGTATTTCCTGATTTGAAGACATACGAATCAGCTGATGAAGTGGACTCATATCTGCATTTTCCTGATTTGAGGTCAACTAAATGAGCTGGTGAAGTGGACTCATATCTGCATTTCCTTGATTTGAGGTCAACTAAATGAGCTGGTGAAGTGGACTCATTTCTGCATTTTCCTGATTTGAGGTCAACTAAATGAGCGATGAAGTGGACTCAAATCTGCATTTCCTTGATTTGAGGTCAACTAAATGGGCCAATGAAGTGGACTCATATCTGCATTTTCCTGATTTGAGGTCAACTAAACAGCCGATGAGGTGGACTCATATCTGCATTTTCCTGATTTGAGGTCAACTAAACAGCCGGTGAAGTGGACTCATATCTGCATTTCCTTAATTTGAGGTCAACTAAATGAGCGATGAAGTGGACTCATTTCTGCATTTTCCTGATTTGAGGTCATTCAGATCAGTATATAAATCAGCCGATGAGCTTGTCCCAAAGATTCCAGCCTCGATCTGAAGCCATTTTTCATAATGAAATCGGCTCACTTTAGAAAACTTCCGCTCAAAGGTCAACCTTTCCATGACCAAATTCAGCTTGCCAGGTCCTTTTGGGTATATGTAATAAATGCGCCGGCGAGCGTGATGATTATGACCGAAACAGCGATGGGAATGCTGTACTTAGGGACATCCAGGCCAGCGAATATCTCGGATGCATTTACATAGGAGAAGGGCCCGATAAAGAGGTAATCCTTAAGGTCGGGGATGACTCTTCCTATTATGTCGTAGGTGTAGATTATAAGTGCAAGCCCTAAGGAAAGACCTATCTTTGTCTTTGAGCATGCGGCCGAGATAAGATAGGATATCGATGATACTTCTATGTTCATAAGGAGCATGCTTAAGAGGAATCTCGTCATCTCTTTCTGGGGGATTTCTTCCTTAAGTGCCGCGAAACCAAGCATATAAAATACTCCGCAGATCACCGTAAATATAATTAGATCCGTAAGGATGGCCATAAGCTTTGCGGCTACGACTTTGCCTCTTGAGACCGGCAGCGAATACAGAAACTCTCCGGTATGTCCGTCTTCTTCCTTAGACAGCATCGATGCTGCAAAAAAAGCCGCAAACATTGCACTCCCGAGGCCGTGCACGGTTCCCACTTCCGTGGCAAAAAAGCCGCTCAGAGTGGCTATGCTGAGTGTGCTCATACCGAATGCGTCGGAAAAGGCTCCCATCTGCGAAAAGGTGTCTGCCATATCCATGACCTCGCCTTCCATACTGGTGTACATGAGGATGCATATAAAGCCGAGTCCACCTACCGTAAGTGCCCATATAAGAAGGCTTTTAAGATTAAGTTTTATCTCCCTTAAAAATATCGCTGTCATATTAATTCCCCTCCTCGTAAAAGTGCATGAACATATCTTCAAGCGACGGATCTTCTATGCTCAGATTTTCGATATTCTTTCCGCTTAAGTCTTTTATCAGATCGTTGATATCTCCCTTAAAAACATATTCCCTGCTTTCGCCGTCCGCGGTAAGTTTGATGTTCTTAACCGGGGTCTTTATCAGATTCTCAACCGTATCCGTCTTTATCAGATGGCCTTCCTTCATTATTGCAGCGCGGTCACAGTGTTTTTTTACTTCGGGAAGGACATGTGTCGAAAGCATGCAGGTCGTTCCTTCTTTTACATACTCTTTTATGAGTTCAAAAAAAGTATTCTGCATAAGAGGATCAAGTCCGCTGGTCGGTTCGTCGAATATAAACAGCTTCGGCTTATGCTGCATCGCACAGACGATCGAGACTTTCTTTCTGTTTCCAAGCGATAACTCCCTGATCTTTTTATTTTTATCTACCATGAGTCTTTCGCAGAGTTTTTCGGCTTCTTTCGAGCAGTCCAATTTTCTTACATCAGCCGCATATTTGATCACATCGGACACCTTCATCGCCGGATAGAAAAGTGCCTCCGAAGGCATGTATCCGATATCTCTTAATATCTTTTCGTGATCCTTAACACAGTCCATTCCGAGAATATTTATTTCTCCCGACTGAAACCGGAGAAACCCTAGCATTGATCTTATCGTAGTGGATTTCCCGGCACCGTTTGGTCCGATGAATCCGAAGATCTCTCCCTCATGCACGTCAAATGACACATTCGAAACACCGCGGTTTTTCCCGTATGTCTTTGTAAGATTTTTAATGCTTATCACATTCTCCATGGTTTTCTCTTCCTTTCACACATTCTCTGATCGGTCCTATGTCTGTGCTCTATTCCTAGGCTTTATGATCCTGTCACGTCCTGCTCTGTGATCTTATCATAAAGCATAAAAAAAGCAGGAACAATGGGTGTTCCCGCAAGTGACACTTATTATGCCCTATCATGCACTTATTTGACACGATGCCCGGTGCGCCTGTCACGTGAGGTACGCAGTCGTTACGTTACATGACACGGAGCCTTGACACGATGCCCGGTGCGCTGTCACGTTTGTAACACGCGATGCCCGGTACGCTGTCACATTAGGTACGCCTGTCACGTTACCGGTGTCCGGCCTTGAAGAGTTCCAGCTCTTCATTCAGCTTTTTATCATCAATCCGACGTTTGGTCTTGTAGATGAGGATCACGCAGATGTAGGTGATCACCAGATAAAGCGCAAGTCCGAGCGTGACATATATATTCCTGTCAAACCACTTAAAGAGGTAGGACAGCACGCTGTATATAAAAGTGCATATTGCTACCCCGCATATTTCCTTTATTCCGACATGATCTGCTTCATCAAAATCCCAGAGCAGATATACCTGAATATATCCGATGACATAACAAGTTAAAATCATCTCCGCCATATGGATGATCCCGGCTTCCATTGATCC
>DMCJ01000110.1 GCA_003446735.1 Lachnospiraceae bacterium
AAATAGCCGTCCATCTGCATGACAAATACCTTAAAGATCCAGAGCATTATATAATACCCTATAAAAAAGCTTATTATTGAAAACAGGATCACTACGATGGCTGTCGGTATCAGATATATGGATCCGATCTCGGAATTCTTAAATCCGAGTATCTTGGACATGGATATCGCCTGCTCGTTTTTTTCTATTATGATCTTAGCAAGCAGGTATATAAGTGCTGCCGCAAGTATGACAAGAAAATATTTAAATGTTCTTACGATGCCGCCTATAGAATGATTGAGCTGAGCCGTTACCTTTTTTATATCTTCTTCGGTGATCGTTACGGCAATGTATTTTTCTTCGATATCGGTGATCTCGTTTCTTGAAAGATAACCGGAGAAATCTCCCTCTTCTTTGTCAAACACTTCATCGAACATATCCTTACTCATAAATACCGCGATACCGCCGTCATAATCAACGGTTCCTTTTACCGTAAATTCATAGGACTTATCCTCATATTCTTCGTTAAGCGTTATGAGGGCCCCGTCACTTATATCAAATTTACTCTTAAATGCACTTGAGATATATACACCGTCACTGTCCTTATCTATATCCACATAAGAGCTGCCATCTTCTATTCCGTATACGGTGACTTTTTCATCGCCTCCGCTTCCCATTCCGACCCTTAACGAACTGTCGATATTCTTCGGATACATAAGGGAAGTCGTACTGAATCGTTCAGCCGTTTCTTCTTTGGTCTTAATGATCTTTCCGTCATCATCCTCGTTGCTTATAAGGATATACTGATAGGGAGCAAACATCATATCGGCTGCATTTGCGGAGTAATTGCTCAGTGAATCCGGAAGCCCGAACCCAAAGCACATCATTATCTCTATAAATACAACTCCGAATATAAGTATGATGTAATTGGGTACATTCTGAAATAATACCCTGAGCCTGAACCTCTTTAAAAATGACCATGAAGGAAGTCTCATCGCCTTGCTCTTTTTCTTCCTTGAAAGATCATGTCTTAAGAACTTAAGCGGACTTAAGCGAAGCTTGTTTATTATCACAAAAAGGTTGATAAAGAACATGAGCACAAGCGGGATCACCGTCGTTTTTATAAGAGCTTCGTTGCTCCATACCGTAGAACATACGGGAAGGCTGTAGCTCTGATAATACAGGTTTACCGCTACATCCCTGAAAGAAGTATATCCCAAGATATTACCTATAAGAGCGCCTACGAGTGTCACGATGACGGGCATTGACATATAGTGGATCGTAAGCTCGCTTTTGGAATATCCGGATGCGCGCAGCGTTCCAATGACGGATGCTTCCTTATCGATCGTATTGCTTATCGTGATCGCAAATATAAATGCGATGACACCGATGAGTATATAGCATAATATACAGGTCGAAGTAGTATCACCCTCTATATCACTCGGTGCAAAATTACTTGCCTGCCTTAAATATTCGGGAAGATAATCTTCTATCTCATTATCATGAACCAGTGTCTGAGTTATGAGCGCTTTAAGAAAGTTATCCGCAGTATCCGAAAGAAGCGTCTTTTCTTCCGGCTTTATATCATACTTATAAGCATAGCTGTAATGGATCCTTGATTTGAATTTATCAAATGCCCCGGGCGTTACCATTGCAACATCAAATCCAAATGCATCAAACATAAGGTCATTATTGGATTCGTGAAGCGTTAAGTAATTTACGTACGAAAGAAGGCCGGTTACGGTAAATTCCTTTCCGCCTACATGTATCTTATCTCCGACCGCGATGCCCACATTATCCGCATGCATCCTGTCGATCGCTATCTCATCATCTTTTTCGGGAGCGCGGCCTTCATTAAACGAAGCCTTATCTATTTCGCTGTCGCTTTTATATATCCTTACGGTCGCATCTTTTTCTCCGTCGTCATTTACATCTTCGCTTTCGTTCCTGAAGAAATTCTCATATATGGTTGCAGTGACCGGTGAAAAATTATCATCATCAAGATCATACCTGTCTTCTATTTCGTCCCACTTTTCATCGACTTCTTTTATAACTTCATCATGAGCCTCTTTATAAGCTTCTTCCTCTGCTTCCTTAAATTCATCAGACTCTTTTGCTTCCTTTATCGCCTCATCATAAGAATCGGTGATCGCCTTATCTGTCTGCTCTTTTATCATGCCTTCATCGGTTATCCCGAAAGCCTTGCACTGAGCGCGGACGCCTTCTTCAATAGCCTGTCTTACCTGTTTATCAAGCTCTTCGTTTACGGCCTTTTCAACTTCCCTGTCAGCTTCCTTCATTCCCTTATCTATAAAGTATTCTCTGACATCGGCCCTTTCACCTGTGCTTATATCTTCGATAAGCGCCTTTGATGCTCTTTTCTTAAGTTCGAAAGAACCATCCTCCAGATTCAGCTCTTCTTTTCCGTTTTCTATTGCAAGGAGCATACCGTCATGGCCTACATACATTCCCGAGATAAGGCCTATCATAAAGACCATGAACACTATGATGACTATATATTTATGCCATTCGGATTTAAGTTCCTTGGGTATTCTTTTTATAAGAGGGTTTCTCATCTCATCGCCCCCTTACCAGTCAAGCTCGGCGGCAGGGATCTTGTTCTCATTTATATCATTATGCCTTACCACGCCGTCTCTTAATTTTATGACATGATCCGCCATATACTTGATGGCCTCGTTGTGGGTAACCATTATAACGGTGTTGCCGTATTTCTTATTGCAGTCTTCGATAAGAGATAATATCTCTTTTGAAGTCTTGTAATCAAGAGCTCCGGTAGGCTCATCGCACATGAGTATATCCGGATTCTTTACGACTGCTCTTCCTATGGATACTCTCTGCTGCTGCCCTCCGGATAACTGATTCGGATATTTGTATTTATGATCCTGAAGTCCTAAGGTAGTTATTACCTCTTCGACATCGAGAGGATCATCTGCAAGATATGCACCGACTTCGATGTTTTCCTTGACATTTAGATTCGGGATCAGATTATACATCTGGAATACATAGCCCAAATGCTTTCTCCTGTACATGGTCAGCTGCTTTTCGCTCATGTCCTTAAGCTTATCGCCGCCTATTGATATATAACCTTCATCCGGAGAGTCGATACCTCCTATTATGTTTAAAAGTGTGGATTTACCGGAACCGGACGGTCCCAAAAGAACACAGAATTCGCCTTTCGCCACGGTGAAGTTCATACCCCTTAATACTTCCTGTCTCGCTTCACCTTCTCCAAATGCCTTCTTAAGATCACAGATCTCCAAAAACTTTCTTTCCTGCTCTGACATAGCTGCCTCCTGTATGTATATCATTTTGTCAAATAGCAATTACACTTATCTCACCTGTGTTAGTATATACTAACCGCAAGGAATAGTCAAATCCGTTCCCGTCTCCTAAGTTTATATCAAGAAGGATGAGCGAGGCATCGTCATTTTCAAAGAAATCCCGGGCTTCTTTAACGGAATATTCTCCCGTTAATCTCTTATCCCCAGTATAAAGACACCCGTAAAGTAACATATCGCAAAGCAAACGACATCAGCCGCCACTATCGTCGATCCCACGGGAGTCCCGGCTAAAATGGATATCACCATTCCGAGGAGTGCGCATATCACCGAAAGGACCGCCGAGCATATCGTAACTGATCTGAAATTCTTAAACAGCCTCATGGCCGAGAGAGCCGGAAAGATGACAAGCGCCGATATAAGGAGCGATCCGACAAGGTTCATCGCAAGCACGATTATAAAGGCTATTATTACCGCTATAAGAAGATTATATGCCTTAGCATTTGTTCCCGTTGC
This sequence comes from Lachnospiraceae bacterium, assembly GCA_003446735.1. Classification (GTDB taxonomy): domain Bacteria; phylum Bacillota; class Clostridia; order Lachnospirales; family Lachnospiraceae; genus UBA2882. Next base: position 3,795 of record DMCJ01000110.1, read on the forward strand.
TATCGCAAAATTCTCATCAAAAGTGACCGCGAATATCTTATTGTAAAATAAGGTAAATACTATCAGTACAATAACGGAAAGGACCGCGCAAAGCACAACTTCCCTTTGCGTCAGCGTCAGTATCGATGTCGACCCGAATAAAGTGCTGCATACATCCCCAGAAAGATTCGACGAGGTGGAAAAGATGTTCATTATAAGATATCCGAATGCAAGCGCACCAACGGATATCATGGCGATGGCAGCATCACCCTTTATCCTCGTATTCTGCCCGGTGCGAAGAAGAAGTATCGCACTTATCACGGTGATAGGGAGTATTAAGTACATCTGATCTGCGATCTTTAAAACAGACGCTATTGCTATTGCTCCGAAAGCCACGTGAGAAAGACCGTCTCCTATAAACGAAAACCGCTTAAGTACCAAAGTCACTCCCAAAAGCGAGGAACATAACGCTATAAGGACCCCGACTATGAGTGCATATCTTACAAAGGGATATTGCAGATACATAAAAAGCTTATCTGTCATTATGCTCACCCTCCTTTTGTTTTAAGAGGAAATATTTACCCAGATCGCTCTTTAAATATTCATCCTTTGTTCCGAAGAATATATCCTCTCCTATATGAAGGATATGGGTCGCATATTTAAGCGCCGCGCCTATATCATGCGAGATCATGATTATGGTGATCCCCTCTTTGTTAAGGCTTAAGATAAGCTCATACATCTGTATCGTAACCTTAGGATCAAGGCCCGATACGGGCTCATCAAGTAAGAGCACCTTTCCTGTCGCGCATAATGCCCTTGCAAGCAGCACCCTTTGCTGCTGACCTCCCGAAAGATCCCTGTAGCACTGATCCGCAAGATCCTCGATGCCCATTTTCTTCATATTGTCCATGGCCAGCTTCTTTTCAGCCTTATTGTAAAAAGGACGAAGGCCGGTAAGTCCCTGACATCCCGAAAGGACTATCTCCTTAACCGATGCCGGGAAATCCTTCTGTACCACGGTCTGCTGGGGAAGATAACCTATCTCATTCTTCTTAAGACCGTCGCCTATGGTAATGGTCCCTCCGTAGGGCTCTTTAAGCCCTAGGAGAGTCTTCATCAGCGTTGTCTTTCCCGATCCGTTCTCTCCGACTATGCAAAGATAATCGTTCTTATCTACTTTAAAATTTAGTCCGGTGACTATGCTCTGTGATTCATATCCGAGCGATAAGTCACTTACCGTTATAAGTGCCATTTTATCTCCTTAGGACTTGATATTTCTATTCATGCTTCCTGTTTTATAGCCCATTAGATCGAGCGTTACATAATCAAATCCGATCTCTTTAAAGCTCTTATAAATATATTCCCTCATATCCTCTGCGGCAAGCTTTTTTATATCTTCTTTCTTAACTTCGATCCTTGCAAGATTGCCGTGAAGGCGTACTCTTTCTTCGATAAATCCCTTATCTATAAGGATCTGTTCGGCCTGCTCTATCATTTTAATCTTTTCACGCGTGATCTCCTCTCCCGTTAAAAATCGGGAAGCAAGACATGCATAACTTGGCTTATCCCATGTTTTAAGCCCCATTGCCTTGGAAAGAATACGTATGTCGGATTTACTTAAGCCCGCTTCCTTTAAAGGACTAAGTGCCCCAAGCTCCTTAACTGCCTTGGCGCCGGGACGGTAATCATTAAGATCATCCGTATTAGAGCCCTCGGCAACATTATCTATGCCGTTTTCCTTTGCGACTCTTTTTATCTCGGAAAAGATGATCTTCTTGCAGACATAGCACCTGTCAGGTCCGTTCTTCGTAAAATCTTTATTCTTCATCGGATCGACTGTAACTATCACCTGTTTTATATCATGCTCTTTGCAAAACATAAGAGCTTCATTTTTCTCTCTTTCGGGGACAGTTGCAAATACTTCGGTAACGGCTATTACGTTTTCATTAAGCACATTACTTGCAACAGCTAAAAGGAAGGTCGAATCCACTCCGCCCGAAAATGCAACTGCTAAGCTTTTTTGATCCTTTAAATATGCTTTAAGGCTATCAAGCTTAACTTTAAGTTCTTCGCTTATATCCCTGCTTATATTTTCAACATCAAACATTCTCTTTACCTGTGCCTGTTACAATTAAATGAGCGCGGTACTGAAATATCTCTCGGCTCTGTCGGGAAGAACCGTGGCGATAACCTTGTCATTCCCGTATTTCTTAGCCATCTTCTTTGCAGCCCAGACATTTGCTCCGGATGAGGTCCCGACTAAAAGGCCCTGTATGCTCGCAAGTTCCCTTGCCGTATTTATCGCATTTTCATCAGTTACCGTGACTATATCCGTTATTATACTCGTATCCAGGATGTCGGGAATAAAGCCGTCACCTATACCCTGGATCTGATGAAGTCCCGGCTCATCTCCCAAAAGTGCCGATACGTTTTTAGGCTCAACCGCTACTACCCTCATATCCGGATTCTGCTCAAGAAGATATTGGGCTACTCCCTGCAGAGTTCCTCCGCTTCCTATTCCCGAGATATAGATATCTATCTTCTTACCGAGCTGCTTTGTAAGTTCTACCGCTGTCGTGCGATAATGCATCTCGGGATTGGCCGGATTGGTAAACTGCTGAGGTACAAAATATTCATCTGACGAAGAAGCGATCTCCAATGCCTTATCCACGCTTCCTCCTATGCTGAGCTTAGGGTCCGTAAGTACAAGCTCGGCGCCTAATGCCTTTATTATCTTTTTTCTCTCTTCACTCATATTTTCCGGCATCACGATTATGACTCTGTAGCCTTTTCTTACTCCGCATAATGCAAGTCCGATGCCGGTATTGCCTGATGTAGGCTCGATTATCGTCATTCCGGGCTTTAATTTCCCGTCCTTTTCGGCCTGCTCTATCATATTTAAGGCTATCCTGTCCTTAATGCTCCCGCCGGGATTTAAGAATTCCGCCTTTGCAAATAATTTAAGCCCCGTTGTCTGCTCTAAGCTTATAAGCGGGGTATTTCCTATCAGTTCCAATACACTTTTATAATACATCTTTAGCTCCTGTTTTTTTCTTATTGTTTTATTATATTCTCACGTCTTAGCTTCTTTGCCTCGTAAAGACATTCATCTGCCTTTTCGGTAAGTTCTCCCATGGAATAGTTCTCGGTACATGTAAAGATGAAGCTTCCGGTGGAAAATTCCACATAGTATGGCTTATCGCAGCCCTCATTAAATTCCCTGCATTTTTCCTTTATTAAGGCGAGCAGCTTACCGGGCTCGCTCTCATCATCTATTATCAATTCATCATTTATCTGCTTAAGGTGATCTAAATCCGAGAAGAATACCGCAGCCTTATGTCCTATATCATTGGAATCCGTATTGTTCTTCGGTCCGCTTAAATATAATATCTTTTTATATCCGTGGAATGAAATGAGATGATCCACGATATTGTACATGCTCCCATAGTTATCGCTTATTATGAAGCTGTCCGGCGAATCCTCATCATACTCTTCCAATATGACCAGGGGAACGCTCCTGTATTTAGACGCAAAAGCCTCCCTGTCATCCTTATCCAGATATATGCATAATGTCCCATAGGAAATGATGATCGCATCGAGTCCCGCGATCAGCGAATAATCATATAAAGAATTGTATTGACATTCTCGCTCTTTGCCGCTTCGCATATCCCGCGTATCAGCTCCATGGGATGCTGGGTATGAACGTTCCCGATCATAACACCTATATGAAAGATCTTATCGCCTGCCATAGTTTGCCCCTTTAAACATATAGGATAAGTATAACTCATTTTTGCAAAAAACAAAACGGTATGTATCGCATTCTATTCTTCCGGTATGCTTCCATATGCACTTACAGCCTCGTCTACGGTCATTTTTCCGTTTCCGACTTCATATATGGCAGCTCTGAACTGTCTGACCGCCGGATCCAAAAGACCTGTTTCCTTATCGGAAAAACTCCTCTCTTCCGGTATCTGCGAAAGCGCCGAATAGATCTCGTCATCCGGGAAATCGTAAATGGGCGCGATAAGCCTTTTTGATGCAGCCATATTGCCGAGTTCTTTGCTGCTTATAAGGAATCTCATGAATTCATTGGCCATGTTGATATTGGGGCTTTTTTTGTTAACAGAAAAAAATATGCTTATGTTATTGATATAATATCCGCCGTCGTCACCTGCAGGTGCGACAAAAAATCTGTATTTAAAGGGATTTTTCGAAAATGCATCGGACTTACTCTCCCTCTTGGCAGTTCCCGATACCACATCGCAGGTCGCGAACATCATCGGTACATCACCCTCAAAGAATCTCATGATCACCGAATCATAATCGTCCGTTATCTCCTCATCACATTTTTCAAGATCCACGTAACCGGAGTTAACAAATTCATCAAGTCTTTCAAGCGCGGGACGCATCACCTCTCCCGCTGAAGGATCCAAAGCATTTAAGGCATCGATCCTGTCACCGCTTTTGATCACATCATATGAAAACATCGGATAGACAAAACAGTTAAACAGTCCGGGTCCGCTGAATTTGTTTGCTCCCATGACCGGAGAATCATATCCTGCATTCTTTAATTTCTCACACACGCTCACAAACTCTTTATAGTTTGTCGGAACCTTTAATCCCTCTTTTTCAAAGATATCCATATTGACGAGCATCCCGTAGGAACTCGAAAAAATAGGGAGCATTAAAACATCACCCGAATCCGTCGTACGGATGAGCGATTCTTTGATGCAGGAAGTGTTGATCCCGAGCGAAGGATCTGATAATACTTCGCAGTTATCAAACAGCTCGTTATAAGCTTCATCACCGATCATCCAGCTGTTGGTAGTAAAGATATCCGGCGGTTCGCTGCTTACGAGAGCACTTGAGATCACGTTATTGTAATCATCCATCGTCACATACGAAAGACTGGCATTGGGATAATATTCGTAAAAACGCTCAAATTCTGCTTCGAGCGACTCAAAATTAGAATAACTGCCCGCAACTGTCAGAGAAAACTCGGTGTCTTTGTCATACTTTGGAACAAAGTTTTCTTCCGCCTTCTTTGCACCTGCACATCCCTGTAATAAAAGCATGACTGCCAGGCCCAAAGAAAATATTGCTCTTTTTGTCTTTTTCATAAGCATTACCTCCGCTAAAAGGTTATTCTTCAGGATCCGGCTTCACTTAAAGGCTCAAGATCCATCGCCAGCTGTCTGTATCTTAAGATAAGATCGCCGAGTTCTTTATCAAGTATCTCTATATCGCCGTCACGCCCGGCCTTCTCGAGCCTTGCCGCCGCTTCTGAGAGCTCATTCGCCCCTATCGAACGTGATGCACTCTTAAGCGCATGGACTTTTATGGTCGTATTCTTTATATCTTTCTTTGCCCAGTACTCCTTAATCTCATCGGCCTTTTTTTCGGCGCTGCCGCGGTACATATCAAGCGCCTCCAGATAAGATTCGCAATCACCGCAGTAGTTAAGGCCTGCGTCTGTATCTATCTCCTTTATATCAAAAAGAAAATCAGGGAGCACAGCATCTTCATTAACAGCGCCCTCATCTATTTCATCACTTCCCGATGTGATGTTAACCTTATCCTCTGGAAGATATTCAAGCAGCATCATCTCAAGCCGCTCCGCATTTATAGGCTTTGTAAGGTAATCATCAAATCCGGCATTTGTGTACATCTCACGCATGCCCGATATCGCATTCGCGGTAAGACATATAACCGGAGTCTTTAAATTCGGAGTATCCTTTATGCTCTTCATCTCCGCAAGAGTCTCTATACCGTCTTTATCCGGCATCATATGATCAAGGAAGATGACATCATAAGGCTTCTCCTTAAACAGTAAAATACATTCATCCCCGCTTTCCGCCGTATCGATCTTAAGCCCCGTGCGCTTTAAAAGGCTTGTAAATACCGTAAGATTGACAGGAGTATCATCTACAACGAGCACGCTTGCCGTAGGCGCCGTGAACTTCTCACGGTAATAGATCCTCTGACTTAATGAACGTCTGTAAGCTTCCTCATAATCTCCGATGGGCTCCCATTTTACTACCTTCTGCTCAAGTTCAAATGAAAATACGGAACCCTTGCCATACTCGCTTTCTACCTCAAGGTGACTGCCCATCATGTCAAGAAATCTCTGTACGATAGTCATGCCCAGACCCGTACCTTCGATATTCCTGTTCTTTTTCTCCTCAATACGCTCAAAAGCCACGAACAGCTTGTCAAGATCCTCCGGCTTTATTCCTATACCGGTATCTTTCACGCATACCTTAAGCTTTATATGATCAGGCTTATCCTCGATTTTATCGGCATGAACGGAAAATGTAATACATCCCTGCTTAGTATATTTTACGGCATTCGAGAGAATATTGATGATGATCTGCTTGATCCTTATCTCATCTCCGTTAAGTGTCACGGGAATGTTCTTGTCTATGTTAAGATTAAACTCAAGTCCCTTCTCTTCCGCTTTCTTTTGAACCATATTTACAAGGTCATTAAGAAGGGAAACGAAGCTGTAATTCACATTGATTATTTCCATCTTGCCGGCTTCTATCTTGGAGAAATCCAG
>DMCJ01000093.1 GCA_003446735.1 Lachnospiraceae bacterium
ATATGAGACTTGATGTGTTCGATGTCCTTATAGGTATCAACCTCTTAAGAGAAGGTCTGGATATTCCCGAGATATCTCTGGTAGCGGTGCTTGATGCGGATAAAGAAGGATTCCTCCGGAGCGAGACATCGCTTATACAGACAGTGGGAAGGGCTGCGAGAAATGCGGAAGGTCATGTATTCTTATACGCCGATACTATCACCGATTCGATGAAGGCTGCCATGGATGAGACGGCCAGAAGAAGAGAGATACAGATGGCATATAATAAAGAGCATGGCATCACTCCCGAGACGATAAAAAAGAGTGTAAGAGATCTTATAAGCATATCAAAGAAGGTCGCAAAGGAAGAAGTGCGGCTTGAGAAAGATCCCGAGTCCATGAGCGAGAGTGAATTAAAAGAACTTATCGCAAAGGTTGAAAAGGGAATGCGAAAGGCAGCAGCCGATCTTGATTTTGAGACTGCGGCAGAACTTCGCGATAAGATGATATCATTAAAGAAATATCTGGAGAATTAAGATGGCTGAGAAGGAAGTAATAAAGATAAGAGGTGCAAGAGAGCACAACCTGAAAGGAATAGATGTAGATATCCCGAGAAACAAGCTTGTCGTATTGACAGGTCTTTCCGGTTCGGGAAAGTCATCGCTTGCTTTTGATACGATATATGCCGAGGGTCAGAGGAGATATATGGAGTCATTGTCTTCCTATGCAAGGCAGTTTCTGGGACAGATGGAAAAGCCTGATGTCGAGAGGATAGAAGGGCTTTCTCCTGCCATATCCATCGATCAGAAGTCGACCAACAGAAACCCGAGGTCTACAGTCGGAACGGTCACGGAAGTCTATGATTATTTCAGGCTTTTATATGCGCGTATCGGTGTTCCTCATTGTCCCAACTGCGGCAGGGAGATAAGCAGACAGACCGTCGATCAGATAGTAGATAAGCTTATGTCTCTTGATCAGGGGACTAAGATCCAGCTTCTTGCGCCTGTTGTCAGGGGCAGAAAAGGCGAGCATGAAAAGGTGTTAGAGCGTGCCAAGAGAAGCGGATATGTAAGAGTAAGGGTAGACGGCAATCTTTTCGATCTTTCCGAAGAGATAAAGCTTGAAAAGAATATAAAGCACAATATCGAGATCGTCATCGACCGCCTTGTCATAAAAGAAGGCATAGAAAAAAGAATGACGGATTCGGTCGAGAGCGCGCTTAAGATCGCGGAGGGACTTCTTTTTGTTGAAGTCATGGGAAAAGAGATGCTTACTTTCAGCCAGAGTTTTGCATGTCCCGACTGCGGTATCAGTATAGATGAGATAGAGCCCAGAAGCTTTTCTTTTAACAATCCCTTCGGTGCCTGTCCCGAGTGTTTCGGACTCGGTTACAGAATGGAGTTTGATGAGGATCTGATGATCCCGGATAAGAGTCTTTCGATAAATGAAGGTGCGATCATAGCCATGGGATGGCAGTCATGTAACCAGCCCGGAAGCTTTACGAATGCAACATTAAAGGCTCTTGCAAAAGAATATAAATTCAGTCTGGATACTCCCTTTGAAAAATATCCCAAGAAGATACAGGATGTGATAGTCCATGGTACGAACGGCAAAGAAGTGATCGTAGAATACGAGAGCCAGAGAGGCAAGGGGAAATATCCCGTTGCGTTTGAAGGTCTTATCAAAAACGTAAACAGACGATACCGGGAGACCGCGAGCGAGACGATGAAGGCAGAGTACGAAAGCTTCATGCGTATCACTCCGTGTCCGGTCTGCGAAGGAAAGAGACTTAAAAAAGAGTCACTTGCGGTGACCGTTGCGGATAAGAATATATATGATATAACATCTCTTTCGGTAGGAAACCTCAATGATTTTCTTGCAGATCTTAAGCTTACAAAGCAGCAGGAGCTCATAGGAGCGAGGGTTTTAAAGGAGATAAGAGCAAGGATAGGCTTCTTAAAGGATGTAGGTCTTGAATACCTGACCTTATCCCGCGCCACGGCTACGTTATCGGGAGGAGAAGCGCAGAGGATAAGGCTTGCGACGCAGATAGGATCGGGCCTTGTCGGAGTATGTTATATCCTGGATGAGCCGAGTATAGGACTTCATCAGAGGGATAACGATAAGCTCTTATCAGCGCTTAAGAATCTCAGGGATCTGGGAAATACACTGATCGTAGTTGAGCATGATGAAGATACGATGCTCGCTGCAGATTATATCGTGGATGTGGGACCGGGTGCCGGAGAACACGGAGGCGAAATAGTCGCATGCGGTACGGCCAAAGAGATAATGAAGAACAAGGCTTCCATAACAGGCAGGTATCTTTCCGGGAAAGAGTTCATACCTGTCCCGGATAAGAGGAGAAAGCCAAAGGGATATATCCATATAAAAGGTGCGAGCGAAAATAACCTTAAGAATATAGATGTTGATATACCGTTAGGCGTTTTTACCTGTGTTACCGGAGTTTCGGGAAGTGGAAAGAGTTCTCTTATAAACGAGATATTAAGTAAGGCGCTTGCAAGGAAATTAAACAGGGCGCGTGTTGTTCCCGGAAAGCACAGATCCATTACCGGAACGGAAAGCCTGGATAAGATTATAGATATCGACCAGTCTCCTATAGGAAGGACGCCGAGATCCAATCCGGCCACCTACACCGGTGTATTTGATATGATCAGGGATCTGTTTGCCGGAACGGTGGATGCCAGGGCGAGAGGATATTCCAAGGGCAGATTCTCCTTTAACGTAAAAGGAGGAAGGTGCGAGGCATGTTCGGGAGACGGTATCATAAAGATAGAGATGCATTTCCTTCCCGATGTATATGTTCCCTGCGAAGTCTGCGGCGGAAAGAGATATAACAGAGAGACGTTAGATGTCAAATACAAAGGAAAGAGTATCTACGATGTCCTTGATATGACTGTTGAGGAAGCGCTTCCTTTCTTTGAGAATGTCCCGAGGATAAAAAACAAGATCCAGACACTTTACGATGTCGGCCTTTCCTATATCAAGCTCGGACAGCCTTCGACTACGTTATCGGGAGGCGAGGCGCAGAGGATAAAGCTTGCAACGGAGCTTTCCAGAAAGAGTACGGGCAATACGATATATGTGCTTGACGAACCTACGACGGGACTTCATTTTGATGATGTTAAAAAACTGGTCGAGATATTACAGCGACTTACCGAAGCCGGCAATACGGTCGTTGTCATAGAGCATAACTTAGACGTTATAAAGACTGCAGACTATCTTATCGATATGGGGCCCGAAGGCGGTGATAACGGCGGGACCGTGATAGCAAAAGGTGCGCCCGAAGAGGTAGTTAAGAACAAAGCCTCCTACACCGGTAAATACGTCGGTGATATCATGGAAAGAGACAGGGCAAGGCAGAAAAATAACACCTCCAAAGCCTAAAACGGGGTTAAGTAATACGCATTTTATTCCGAAATAACAAATAGTTGAAAAACCCTTTGAAAAAGTGAGTAATATGCGTTATAATGTTCTAGCGTGTTATGCTTACGTACCGAAAGGGGTTTTTACGATGAATTATACAGATATAGGAATAGATTTAGGAACAGCAAGTATCCTTGTATATATCAGAGGAAAGGGTGTCGTATTAAAAGAGCCCAGTGTAGTCGCTTTTGACAGGGATACAAATAAGATAAGAGCTATCGG
>DMCJ01000086.1 GCA_003446735.1 Lachnospiraceae bacterium
CGCCCCTGCTGCCGCTTTCCTTTGTAACAAGGTGCTTTATGCCGTATTGCAGACATATCTCTTTATTTAATCCCTCCGAGAACGGACCGTGCATCGCGATGATATGAGAAGGAGCTATGCCGTTATCCTCACATATCGTGATGCTTTCTTTTGATGGCAGTATCCTTACATATGTCCGCTCTTTTACTTCCGCAGGTACCTGTTCGCAGTAATCGGATAATTCCTTACTTCCCGTAGTAAGAAGTATGTTTCCCTCATTCCCTATCGCCTTTGCGCATGAGGTGATATCATCAAACATTTTCATATTTGATGTAAAGGCTGAGTCATCTGTTATATCCCTTATGACCCTTATATATCTGATGCCGCACTTTTTAGCGGCGCTTTGTATATTCTCCGTTACCTTTGTTGCATACGGATGCGTCGCATCAACAACGATGCCCTTTCCATCTAAAGAAAGACTTTCTTTAAAAAGTCTCTCCATTTCTTCTTCATCGAGTCTGCCCTTTGATAAAGTGACGTTCTCCGATTCTTTTATAAGGCTCTCTCCGTAATCGGATGCTACGCACACTGTATGTTTTATGCCCGCTTTATCAAGCATTTCCGACAATTTTCTTCCTTCAGTTGTTCCCGCAAATACGATCACTGTGTTCATATCCCCTCGGTGTTACCATTTTCTTTCCAAGCTTAAATGTCTGAGAATTACCTATAAAAACAGTTGTAAACATATCAACTTCTTTTTCCGCAAGTTCCTTAAGAGAACATATCTCATAGCTCTCGCCTTCTCTTCCTATATTCCTGACATATCCGCAGATGCGCTCCTTAGGAAGTATCTCCATCAGGATATCACAGGCTCTTTTAAGGTAACCGGCCCTTCCTTTACTTGAAGGATTATATATAGCCATGGCAAGATCAGCCTCGGCTGCACATCTTAGTCTTTTTTCTATAAGTTCCCATGGCGTTAAAAGATCGCTTAGGCTTATAACACAAAAATCATGTCCGAGCGGTGCTCCGAGTACTGCTGCTCCCGATGATGCCGCGGTTATCCCGGGGATAACCTCCACATCGAAAAAGCCGGCTTTATACGCGATCTTGAGCATAGGCGATGCCATTCCGTATATACCCGCATCCCCGCTGCATATGAGCGCGACCTTTTTACCTGCCTTTGCAAGTTCAAGACACTTCTCACACCTTTCGATCTCGCCCTTCATTCCGTTTTCATAGAATTCCTTATCCGGATGGTCATCCCTTACCAGTGCGACATAGGTCTTATATCCCGCTATCACATCACACTTATCTAATACTTCTTTTGCCCTTATCGTAAGAGATCCTTTCTCCCCGGGTCCGAGCCCGACGATATATATCTTCCCCATCTTATTACCTGCTTCTCCTTTTTTTGTTGTAAAAAAAGCCCTGACAAAGGCAGGGCATGCTAAAGAGGATCGATCCGCTTAGGTCAGGTATTCCAGAACCGGGCAAGCTCGCCCATATAATCTATCCCGAAAAATACCAGAAGTATGTTTCTTAAAACAAAGAATCCGAGCATTATCCATAAGAATGCCCAAAGGACTCTCAGATCCAGTGAAAGGATCGTATTTCCCTTATCTCTTATAAGGAGATAGATCGCCTTGAAAAAATAGAAGGCGGCTACGCCTGCCATATAAAGTATCAGCGGATTATATAAAAATGATCTTATTATATCAAAGTGCAGAAGGCTGTTAACGGCATGTGTGCCTCCGCAGCCCGGGCAGTAGAGATGAAACACCTGCTTCATCGCACAGCCGAACACAAGGTGAGGAGCTCTTTTTACGATCTCAACATAAACTGCCGCAGAGATCCCCAAAAAAACATAAAGCAAAAGATAACCCGCAAAGCTCTTCCACGTAAGCGGTATTTTTTCTTTCATATCATTCTCCCGAGAAGAAGGAGTCCACACCGTCTGCCATTCCCTTTACGAGCTTACTCTGATAATCGGCGCTCTGCATGAGCCTGTCCTCGTTGGGATTAGTCATAAATCCCATTTCCACGATGGTAACGGGAACGGTCGACCAGTTGATACCGCTCATGTTATCGACCTCTGATACACCCCTGCTCTTTGCTCCCGTAGCGGATACCATGTTTCTAAGGACCGCATCGGATAAGCGTCTGCTCGATGAATAAATGGATGAGCAGTATGGATTGTTGGCAGTAGGACAGAGCACCATCATCCCCTCGGCGCCCTGATTGTCCGAACCGTCGGCATGTATCCTTAAAAATGCCTCAGCTCCGCCGTTAGCGGCAATGGAAGCTCTTTCGGCATTGCTGATATTAACATCATTTGATTCTCTTATCATAACGACCTTATAGCCTCTTGAAACGAGCTCGTCTCTAAGCTTTAAGGATACGTCTAAAGTAAGCTGATACTCGGGAACACCGGTAACAACGCCTCTGGTTCCTCCGGCAACTTTGGCCTTTGTCTGACTGGCTCCGGGACCTATCGGCTCCTGCTCGTTGTTTCCCTTCCCCTGATGGCCCGCATCTATCGCTACTATATGAGTGGTCTTTGTTTCCTTGACGGGCTCCGTCTCCGATTCTTCGGCATTTTCGGCATTTTCGGCATCATCCGCCTCGCCGTTTTCATCGGTTACTTCTTCACCCGCATCGGCTGCTGCCATTTCCGCCTCAGCTGCCTTAGCCTTTTTTTCATCTCCCGTTTTTTTATTATAAGAAGAGAAAACACCGACTCCGTAAGAAGCATAGTCAAACTGATCTTTCACTTCATAAAGTGTATCAAATCCGGGCGCGGTCCTTACCTGAATGTCCTCAGATTCTGCAGTCCCGGCGCCTATATTAAGCGCATCATCACTCCCGGCACTTCCGCTTACATCGCTTCCCGCATCATCACCGTTTAGTACGGTTATCTCGGAAACTTCATTTTCTTTGGTTTTATCCTCATCCTTTTTATCACCGCAGGCAGTAAGTAAAACACATGTAAATGCCAGGATGAAAAGAAGGATGCTTATCTTAAACTTCTTCATTTCCTGTATATCTCCAATACGGATCATTCTCCGTATATGCTCTCCATAAGTGCTGCATGGTTGGCATCCTTATCGACCTCTAAGACCATCATGCCCTTTATCGTAGCATCATGATATGTATCTTCGGCCGGGATCATCTGCTGACCTCTTTCATAAGTCACCAGTTTCCATCCGTTTAATGATATCATAAAGCACTCGTTTTGTGTAAGATTAGTTGTAAGATTCGGGAAAAGACCGTCGGAAATCTCACCAAAGTTGGTCACAGCCGCTTTCGGGAGTTTCTTAAAGACCTGCTCTAAGACCTTTCTCTGCCTCTCCGTCCTTCCGAAATCCGTTCCTATATATCTGTTTCTCGTATATGCAAGCGCCTGGGCTCCGTTTAAATGGAGATTTCCGCTCGCATCCTGATCGAGCCAGTCGGTCGTAAGATCCATTCCTCTAAGCTCGTTATATTCCATAAGATATCCGTTTACAAGCTTAACTTCTTCATTTGAAAGATCCATATCTATGCCGCCTACGGCATCAACGAGTGAAGCAAAAGCCTGGAAATTAACAAGTACGTAACGATCTACCGGGATACCGAAATTCTGCTCTATCGTCTCCATTAAAAGCTCGGGTCCGCCCCAGGAATATGCCGAATTAAGCCTGTGAGAATCATGCCCCGGAATATCCACATACATATCCCTTAAAAGCGAAGTCATCATCACGGTCTTCGTCTTACTGCTTATCGATAAAAGGATCATGGCATCGCTTCTGCCGTCCTCACCGTCCGATCTTGAATCGTTTCCTATAAGAAGGATGTTGATTACACCTTTCTGCTTAACTCTTTCATGCGCCACGGAATCGACTCTCTCATATTTCATCTTCTTATAACATGATCCGACGACCATATAGAGGATAGCGCCTCCGATAAGACACAGTATAAGGATGAATGTAAGAAACTTCCTTAATCCGCTCTTTTTCTTTTTTCCGTTTTCGTTCCTGCCGTTTTTATCACGGCCCTTATCATGCCTTGCCGCTTTCTTTTCCGCCTTCCTCGTCGCCTTCTTTGAAGCTTTCCTGGCTGCTTTTTTTGCTGCCTTTTTCTCCGCTTCCTTTATTGCTTTTTTCTCGGCGCGTCTGTCATATCTGTCAGAGTTTTCTTCAAATCTCCTGTCGGACGTATCTTTCTTCTTTCTGACAGGACGATCCCCGTGATCCACAGGACGTTCCATACGCTCTTCGCGGCGCCCCCCGTGATCTTCAATGTCGTCATATTCCGGATATATCGTATTATCCGGCCTTATAACAGGCCTTCTTACCGGCCTCTCCAAAGAACTCTTTCCGGATCTTGCCGCAAGATAGTCTCCTTCATCATAATAAGGATTATCTATCTCGTTTACTCCGCCTATAACATCGATCTCCGGCTCATCGATATAGCCGGTGCTCCCGTCGGATCCTATAACATTTATATCCGGGATGACACCGGTATCCTGTTTCCATACCGGAGGCTCGCTTATCACAGGATCGGGCTTTCTCTCACTGCCCGATGCGCCTGCAAGCAGGTTTATATCATTTATTTCCTTATCAAGGAAGCTTTCAAGGCCTTTTTGTATATCTTCGCCTTCAAGCTTGTTATCATCGATCATATCTTTTCCTTAATATCATGCTTCGTTAACGTTTCTTCTTTTGCGATAGAATAGTACCACGGATGAACGATAATTGCAAATTTTGCAAAATTTTGTGTTGACACAGCCGTCTATCGGTGTTATTCTAACTGTACTACAACAGATAGTACACGTAGGACATTATACTTTTTATCTTCCCTCCTGTCAAGTTCACGATATTGACGCGCTCATATAGCCAAACGCCCAAAAAACGCCCCGGGGAAGATAAGGAAAGGAGCATAGATGATAAATATAGACTACAGGGATTCATCCCCCATATACGAGCAGATCGTCCGGGGCTATAAGAATCTGATAGTTCGCGGCGCTCTTCCCCCTAATGAGAAGATGCCCAGCGTTCGTTCCCTTGCCATGGAACTGTCCATCAATCCAAACACTATCCAGAAGGCATTTTCGGCACTCGAACGTGACGGATTTATCTATACCGTAAAAGGGAAAGGCAGCTTTGTTGCTGACGGAAAGGATCTTAAGATGCAAAAAGAAAACGAGATACGCGAAAGGCTTAACGAGGTCGTAAAAGAAGCCAGAGAATCGGGAGTCCCTCTTTCGTTTCTGATAGATCATATAAAGGAGGTGGAGAAAAATGATATCGATAAATAATGTCGTAAAATCATTTGACGGCTATATGGCCGTAAACAACGTCTCCCTTGATATGAAGGAAGGACTTGTCTTCGGACTCATCGGTACGAACGGTGCCGGCAAATCCACTCTTCTTCGGATGATGAGCGGGGTATTAAAGGCAGATGAAGGTCAGATAACCATAGACGATCTTCCCGTTTATGATAATCCCGAGGCGAAACAAAAAGTCTTCTTTATAGCGGATGAGCCCTACTTTTTCCCTCACGGAAGCGCAAAAGACATGGAAGCCTATTATTCAATTGTATATCCTTCTTTTGATAAAGACAGATTCTACGAGCTCTTAAAGGCTTTCGATCTTGATCCCAGAAGAAAGATCGCTACATTTTCCAAGGGAATGAAAAAGCAGTTATCCCTGCTTACCGGTCTTTCCGCTAAAACGGATTATCTTTATATGGATGAGACCTTCGACGGACTTGACCCGGTAATGAGGCAGGCGGCAAAGAGCCTTATAGCTTCGGAGATCGGAGAGAGGAATCTGACTCCCGTTATCGCATCTCACAACTTAAGAGAGCTTGAAGATATATGTGATACCGTCGGTCTTTTACATAAAGGAGGAATCCTGCTTTCAAAGGATCTTGACGATATGAAATTAAACATCCAGAAGATACACTGTGTATTTAACGACGAAAGCGGTATTGAAAAGGCTTCATCCATCCTTGATATAGTAAGGAAAGAACAGACCGGAAGCCTTTATACTTTAACGGTAAGGGGATTAAAGGACGACATAATGAACGCCCTTTCCACCATTGATACGGTATTTGCCGAATCCTTACCTTTAAGCCTTGAAGAGATATTTATCTGTGAAACGGAGGTGGCAGGCTATGA
>DMCJ01000153.1 GCA_003446735.1 Lachnospiraceae bacterium
ACAAGGCCCTTTAATCCTAAAAGCGGGGCTCCGCCGTATTTATCAACATCAAATGCTTTAAATGTTTCCTTTAAAGTGGATTTGATGAGCAGGGCGCCTATCTTGGTCTTTAAATTGCTCATAAGAGCACCCTTTATCTTATCCATCATAACGCTTCCGACGCCCTCGTAGGTCTTAAGGATCGCATTTCCGGTAAAGGCCTCGCAAACGACCACGTCGGCAGCACCGTAAGGTATGTCTCTGGCTTCGATATTTCCGATAAAGTTGATGTCGGGGCATTCCTTAAGAAGGGGATGTGTCTCTTTTGTAAGGGCGTTTCCCTTTTCCTCTTCGGCACCGTTACTTGCAAGAGCGACTCTGGGATTGTTTATACCCATTATCCTCTCCATATATATCGATCCCATCTTTGCGAACTGAACAAGATGAGAAGGTCTTGCATCGACATTAGCGCCGCAGTCTATAAGAAGAGTTACCCCGTCCTTTGTGGGGATGAGGGGCGCAAGCGGTGCTCTTTCTATACCTCTTATCCTTCCGACCAAAACGGTACCTCCGACCAAAACGGCACCCGTACTTCCGGCAGAGACAAAAGCATCGGCTTTTCCTTCCTTTACAAGTCCCATTCCGACTACGATCGACGAATCTTTTTTCTTTCTGATGGCGCTTACGGGAGCTTCTGCCATCTCGATGACCTCGGTACAGTTTATTATCTCTATCCTGTCCTTATCATAACTTGCTCCCTCAAGCTCTTTATCTATAAGGTCTTTTCTTCCAAGGAGAATGACATGGACATTATCCCTTTCATTAACAGCCATGACCGCTCCTTTTACGATCTCACCGGGAGCGTTGTCTCCTCCCATGGCATCAAGAGCAACCTTTACCATTTCAGACATGTTTTTCCTCCTTAACCCAGACTTTACGGCATAAAACCGCAATCTTTATCATAACGTAAATTCCGCCAAAAAGCAAGCATATCACACCACCCCTGTCACGCGAAAAAAAATAGGAACGAGCATCTCGTTCCTATCGCGTTTATTCTTTGCTTAAAGCTTATGATCATTCTTCAGTGCTGATGATCTCTCTCTTGTTGTAAGATCCGCAAGATTTGCAGACTCTGTGAGGCATCATCAACGCACCGCACTTTGAGCATTTTACTAAAGTAGATGCGCCCATCTTCCAGTTAGCCCTTCTCTGGTCGCGTCTTCCCTTAGAGGATTTATTCTTCGGACAAATTGACATTTTAACACCTCCTGTCCCGCAAATTATCACACTTGTACGATTTTAAACTATCGCATCGTATTTGTCAATACCTTTTTTATATAAACACTACATCTGATGACGGACGACCTTATATTCGTCCCCGTCCTTATAATAGGGGCATTCCTTAAATCCGCGCGATAAAAGCCGCCCGTAATCGTCCTCATCCATATTTACGTCGCAGACATATTCCTCATAATCTTCGTCATAGGAATAATATGCACAGGTTTCGCAGTCCATAGACTTACTGTTCCTCGTAATAATTATCCATGATCTCGGACTCGTTATTCTTATCTTTGTAGATATGATTCTCCTCAACCCAGCCGCGGATGGAATTAAGAGGATATATCCTCGTCTTCTTTCCTATAACGGAACCCGGATTAAGTACGCAGTTGCAGCCCACCTGAACATAGTCGCCTACAATCGCGCCCATCTTTCTTAAATTCGTCGCGATCTTACCCATGGGGAAATGAACTTCTACATTTTTCTTGTCGTTCTTGATATTGCTGGTGATCGCACCGGCTCCAAGGTGCGCCTTATAACCCAGGACGGAATCTCCTACATAATTAAAATGGGGAACTTCTACTTCGTCAAACAGAAGTGAATTCTTTATCTCACAGGAATTGCCGACGACAGCTCCCTTTCCGACGATTACACTGCCTCTGATAAAAGCACAATGCCTGATCTGGGCATTTGCATCTATGATACAGGGACCGGTGATCGAAGCGCTTTCCGCCACTTTTGCACTCTTTGAGATCCAGACATCCTCTCCTCTTTGCTCAAATTCATCGGGAGATAACATCGGCCCTAACTGCCTTATGAAATTATCAAGCATGGGAAGGATCTCCCAGGGATACTCGACCGATCCGAAAAGCGGATTTGCCATGGTCTTTGTAGTATCAAAGTAGGCATCAACCTTAAACATCTCAAGCATAGTTAAACCCTCCGTTTATTTTTTATAATTACTCATTACATATGGTATCTGTTTGTTAAGATATGCTCTCTGGTCCGTATGCTTTACGCTTTCGGTATGCTTATTTATAAAGCCTTTGAGCTTATCCATATATTCATCTCCGGATATGGCTCCGTCGGCGACCATGGACAGTCCTTTTTCCCAGCTGGCCGTAAGCTTGGGATTAAGCATCGAGGGTATCGAGCATTTTACCACTTCGTATACGGCTTCTCCGAGACATGCCGGCGTTATGATCTGAGTCTTTTTGTTAAGAGAAAGATATCCGTTTGAGATGAGTTTTTTTAAGATCTCGGCTCTGGTTGCGGAAGTTCCTATCCCGCTTCCTTTTATCTGTGCGCGCAGTTCCTCATCTTCTATAAGCTGCCCCGCATTCTCCATCGCAAGGATGAGCGATCCGGAATTGTATCTCTTTGGCGGTGATGTCTCGCCTTCTTTTATGCGGATGTCATCGACCTTTAAGATACTGCCTTTTTTGATAGCTCTTAATCTTTCGTTTAAGGCACTGTCTTCGGATATATCTTTCTCGGACTCACCCGTATCATCCTTTTCCTTATCGTCCCTGTCCTTTTCTTCTTTTTCTCCCTTTTCGTCCTGTGCCTTTTTAAGGCGGGCTACCTTTAAATAGCCTTCTTCCTTTAAGGTCTTAAAAGAAGCAAAGAATCTTTCGCTCTTACCTTCCTTTTCCTCGGTCTTAAGTGTGAGCGCGATCTTTTCATATACTGCCGCAGGATAGAATATCGATAAAAATCTCCTGCATACCAGCATATATACCTTTGCCGATAAGGGATTTATCGAATTAAGAGCATTAAGGCCCTGGCCTGTCGGGATGATCGCATAGTGATCCGTGATCAGCTTGTCATTTACATATTTGGTCTTTGCGATCGTCTTATATGTTTCCATGGAAAGGACTTCATTGGCATATTCCGAAAGCGGAGTATATGATGTAAGCCCTTTTATGTTCTTATATATCTCCTTGGATACCGCCGTTGATAATACTCTCGCATCGGTCCTAGGATAAGTCGTAAGTTTCTTTTCGTAAAGCTCCTGTGCGATCTTTAATGTCTCATCGGGGCTTATCTTAAAAAGCTTAGAGCATTCGTTCTGAAGCTCCGCTAAGTTAAAAAGAAGGGGTGCATTCTTTTTCTGCTTTGTTCTGTCCGCCTTTTCGACCGTCATCCGATCGCATGGCTTAATACTCTCTATCATGACTTTGGCATCGTCTTCTTTTTTAAATCCGTTTTCCTTATATAAAAGCGGAGAAGAAAAATATGCACTGCCCTCTACGGCTCTCCATTCAGCCTCGATAGCGCCTTCAATATCCGCTAAGATCCTGTAAAAAGGAGTCTTTACAAAATCCCTTATCTCACGTTCTCTTTCGACCACCATCCCGAGCACGCAGGTCATGACACGACCTACGGATATGGCGGAATATTTATTCATCCTTAAAGCATTTTGAAGATATGAGCCGTATTTAACGCTAAGAAGTCTCGAAAAATTAATGCCCATCAGATAATCTTCTTTTGCACGCAGATATGCGGCATCCGACAGATTATCATATTCGGACAAATCTTTTGCCTCACGGATCCCTCTTAGGATTTCTTCTTCTGTCTGGGAATCAATCCAGACTCGTTTT
>DMCJ01000005.1 GCA_003446735.1 Lachnospiraceae bacterium
AGAGGATACTATCAGGAATGGGGCAAAGAAGCTATAGAGATGAACCCCGGCACGGTAATAAACATTCCGGCAAATGTAAAGCACTGGCACGGAGCAGCGACGGATTCATGGTTTTCTCACCTTGCGATAGAGGTTGCTGGGGAAGAGACCGGCAATGAATGGCTTGAAGCCGTATCAGATGAAGACTATGGGAAATTAGCATAAGAGGCAACTGGAGGAAGCAAAAAATGCTTAATACTGGAAAGATGCTTAATAAGAGAATGATATCACTGCTTGCAGCTATATTGCTTGCTTTTGGCCTGACCGCATGCGGAAACAGCAAAGGTGCGGCGGAAGATGAGAGTGCTGCAGTGGATGAGAGTGCGGCGGTAGATGAGCGTGCTTCGGTAGATGAGAACATGGAGGCAGCAGGTGGCACTGAGGCAATAGGTAGCGCCGAGGCAAGCACGTACTAAAAGTACGTCAAAAGGCAAACCGCCTGCCGTCTTGACAGAACCTATGATCATTTTATATCATGAGAAAAATACAGTGTGTGACAGGGTACCTGGTACCCTGTCACATTTCGTTTCACATCACATCAATAATAAGCGGATCCACGTTTTCGGTCTTATCATTAAGATAATATATGATAGCTGATTCGACTGTACTATTTAGTGAGGTTCCAATCTTGTCGGCATAGATGGCCAGTCTCTTATGCAGATTCGGATTGATCCGGATATTGAAAGTTCCCTTGTAT
Source organism: Lachnospiraceae bacterium (assembly GCA_003446735.1). GTDB lineage: Bacteria > Bacillota > Clostridia > Lachnospirales > Lachnospiraceae > UBA2882. The sequence continues at coordinate 737 of DMCJ01000005.1, forward strand.
TCTTTATCAGGGCACTTTCCCATTTTCTCGCAGAAGATGAGATAATCATCGACTGCCTTGTGAAATTCATCCTCGACCTTGGATGGATCCGAAGTCTGAAAATCCACATAGTCGTTGATTCCCTCAATCTTGCCTCTGAGAGAATGAGACTCACAGTCATATTGAATCTTTGTATGATATCCCTTATATTCTAAAAGATTAGTAACCATTACAGTTCACCTATTCCTTTCAAATGATTGACGATGTCGGTAACAGCGCCGCGATCCATCTGATTTCCCTTATGTGGTTTGTGGATCAAGATAGCCTTGCTGTCTGAAGTTCTGAAAAATAATAATCTGGACCCAGAGGTTTTCCCTTTGGAAAATTCTTCAAAACCCATATTTCCCAAAAGGTATCGTAATTCATCATATGTGTAATCATATGGGCGAGATAGTATTCTTTTTTTAGCTTTTTCGAACTTACTCATTTGCAACTGCCCTCTAGTTGCAGAAATGATACCATTAAAATTGCAAAGTGTCAAGCTTAAACTGTGACAAGGGATACGTCCCCCCTTGTCACACGGTTTCTTACATTTAGGCAAAACTATGACCGCAAAAAAAAAACGGCGAATGCGGTCAAAGCTTTTAAGGCGAATTGATGACCGCAAATTCGAAAACGCCAAATGTGGTCAAATATTTTAGAGCGAAATAATGACCGCAAATAAGAAAATGGCGAATGCGGTCAATTATATTAAGGCAAAACTATGACCGCAAATAAGAAAACAGTGAATGCGGTCAATTATTTTGGTGACAAGGTACCTGGCACCCCTGTCACAAAGTCTTTATCAGCAATAAAGTAGCAAGTAATATCTGTCCTAATAGAATGTGACAAGGTACCCGTCCCCCTGTCACGTCCTGTGGAAATGTGCTATAATAAAAAGCATGAAACAGGAAAATTCCCAGGCCACAAGATGTCTATATGCAACCGATATAGAATCCTTTATAGAAAGAGACAGGGATTCTGTTTTCGGTGCGCTTTGTGACAATTATCACGGGAATGCACTTACTACGACAAGAGAGGCCTGGACGGGCGAGATAGATATATTAAAAAAGGCTTTGCTTCCGTGGAACGATAGGGAAGCAAGGATAATCTTTGAGTACGACATACCGCGCCTTGGGAAGAGGATTGATGTCGTACTTCTCATTAAAGGGATCATTTTCTGCCTTGAGTTTAAGGTGGGAGAAAAGGATATTCATGAAAGCGACGTAGACCAGGTCCTTGACTACGCGCTCGATCTTAAGAATTTCCACAAATACAGTCAGGATAGATTAATAGTACCGATCCTTGTTGCGACCGGTCATGGCAGCACATCCAAAGTCATTCAGTCATCCGTCTATGATGACAGGGTGGTAAATCCTCTTTTGACCGGAAAGGCCGGGATCACGGATCTGATAAAAGAGGTCATAGCGGTATTTCCGAATGAATCCCCTGTAGATCCAAACTGGATAATTAGCCCTTATGCGCCCACGCCTACGATCATCGAGGCGGCGCGCACGCTCTATGAAAGCCATTCGGTAGAAGATATCACAAGACATGAAGCTGATAAGGTCACAACCGATAAGACCATAGCCTACATTCTTGATGTGATACATAAAAGCAAGCAGAACGGGGAAAAGAGCATATGCTTTGTGACCGGAGTGCCGGGAGCGGGAAAGACTCTGGTCGGACTGGATGTTGCGGTTAAGCAGACATACCAGGGCGAGGATGAGCCCATAGAGGACGAGGGCGCCGTGTATCTTTCCGGAAACGGGCCGCTTGTTGCGGTATTAAATGAAGCTCTTGCCAAAGATAATTATGAAAAGTGCAGGAAAAGAGGAGAGAAAAAGAAGCTTTCCGATTCCCGCAGGGAAGTCGGGAAATTCATACAGATAATCCACCGCTACAGAGACAATATGCTGGCCAAGATCAAGAATCCTGTAGAAAACGGGATGCTTGAGATCGATCCTGAAAAGGCAGTTAAGATGCGCAAGGCCGGCTATGGTGAAGTCGAGCATGTTGCGATCTTTGATGAAGCCCAAAGGTCATGGACACATAAGAGGCTCGCGGACTATTTAAAACGAGGCGGCACATACGGTAATAAATTAAAAGTCCCCAATTTCCCGATGTCGGAAGCGGCCTTTCTTATCTGGTCACTTGATCAGAGGCAGGACTGGGCAACGATCGTATGCCTTGTCGGAGGCGGACAGGAGATCAACACCGGCGAAGCGGGAATAGGTGAGTGGATAAGAGCGTTAAATGAGAAGTTTACTCACTGGAAAGTCTACATTTCCCCTAAGCTCACCGAGCCGGAATATGCCGAAGGAAAAGTAGACGAGCTCTTAAAAGATAATAAGAATGTTACATATTCCGAAAGCCTCCACTTGGGGGTATCCCTCAGATCATACAGAGCAGAGAAGCTTTCTGCCATGGTCCATTCGCTCCTTGCGATAGACGGAGATGCTGCCGCGATATATTCACAGATTAAGGATAAATATCCGATCGTCCTGACCCGGGATATGGAAAAGGCCAGGAGATGGCTCCAGGAAAAGGTAAGAGGGTCGGAGCGCACCGGCGTGCTTATTACCAAGGAATCGGCCAGGTTTAAGCCGCTCGGTATCCATGTGCTTTTGTCCGACGATGAAAATGCGGTTCACTGGTTCTTAGAGGATAAGGCAGATACAAGGTCATCCAATTATTTAGAGGATGCCGCGACGGAGATCCAGGTTCAGGGACTCGAACTTGACTACACATGCGTATTATGGGACGCAGATATGCGATATGAAGACGGAAGGTGGCAATATTACAGGTTCAGTCAGAACAAGGAATGGAGCAGGATCAAGCCCGATACCGAGAGCAGGCAGGATCGCATCAAATATATGTTAAATGCATACCGCGTGCTCCTTACAAGGGCAAGAACCGGAATGATCATCTGCGTGCCGGAAGGAAATGCACACAAAAGATCAAACGGTTACTGGGAAGATGCAACGCGCCTCCCCGAGTATTACGACGGCACATACCGGTATTTAAAGAGCATAGGCTTTGAGGAAATATGAAAACAGTACGAGTCGTTGCGGCAGTGATAAGATCTGAAAATGAAAACGGAGAGCCGATCTTCTTTGCTACCCGGAGAGGCTATGGAGAATACAGGGGCGCATGGGAATTCCCCGGCGGTAAGATTGAAGAAGGCGAAACACCTAAAGAAGCCCTCAAACGGGAAATCCGCGAGGAGTTAGATACGGAAATAGAAGTCGGCGAGCTCATAGACACCATCGAATACGACTATCCGACATTTCACCTTTCCATGGACTGCTATTTTGCCAGCATACGCACCGGAAACCTTGTGTTAAAGGAAGCAGAGGCAGCAAGGTGGCTAAAGAAAGATGAACTGAAAACAGTAAGCTGGCTGCCCGCCGATCTTAAGCTGATAGTCGAGCTGGAAAAAAAAGACAAAATAACGAACGAAAGCTGATATGGACTCGTATAATACTATAGAACAAACGGCAAAAGTCCAAATGGCGTTTGAATCGGTGCCGCGCAGGCACGTCACCGATGAGCACGCTTGCCTGCGGCAAGGTACAAAACATGGAAAACAATAATCTGGGAAAATTTAAGATTGAAGAGGATGCATTGGAAAATGTAAACGGCGGGGCATCAAGGGGGAGAGGCGTTTACTACTGTTGCTACTGTCGAAAAAGACATAACTTATTAAGGATTTATCCCATGAGGATCAGACCCGTCGGTGATAAAAAATGGTACAATAATGCGTGCAGATATGACTGTGATGTTAACGGACCATTTTTCTCGCTTGTGCTTGTGAGCGGCAGAACTGCCTACTTTGACGCGCATGGTAATTCGCTGGGTTAACAGGGGCAAGCAGGAAGCGTAACTTGTAACTGAAGCGTTATATATACCAAAAACTCTTAAGTACCGAATATCCTGTCTCCCGCATCACCGAGTCCCGGTAGAATATAGGCATTTTCATTTAGCTGTCTGTCTAAGTGCCCGACATAGATCTGTACATCGGGATGTTTCTCCTGCAAGCGTTTAAGCCCTTCGGGCGCCGCTATAATGCACATGAATTTAATCGTCTTTCCCCCGTGCTTTTTGATCAAATCTATAGCATCACAGGCCGATCCGCCGGTCGCAAGCATGGGATCGGGGATTATTATTGTCCTCTCCGATACGGGTTTAGGGAGATTACAGTAATATTCAACCGGCTCATGAGTATCGGGATCACGCATAAGTCCTATATGTCCCACCTTTGCGGAAGGGGTTAATTGCAAAAGCCCGCCTACCATTCCAAGCCCTGCACGAAGGATAGGTACTATGGCTAGTTTCTTTCCATCTATTACGGGCGTCAAACACTTCTCAAGCGGGGTTTCCACCTCTGCCTCGGTAAGAGGAAGATCGCTTAAAGCCTCATAGCCCATCAGCATCGCAATTTCTTCCACAATCTTCCTGAATTCGCCGGTACCCGTGTTCTTATCACGAAGAATGGATATCTTATGTTGTACAAGAGGATGGTTATTGATATATACATTTGATCCTGACATATGTTTTCTCCCGCAAAAAAACCAAAGGTTACTAACAAAAATATAACACAAAATGCGGTTTTATAACAACAGATTGACAAGCCTATC
>DMCJ01000216.1 GCA_003446735.1 Lachnospiraceae bacterium
ATCGCCCACATGGTCGCGGGCTTTAAATACCATCCGCTTCTCTTAGCACCCGGCAGCTCCGGATACCATGATCTTACCACTTCAGCCCCTTTTTCCTTCAGACCGTCACAATAAATCTTTGTATCACTGATCCAGCACATTGTGCCGGCGATCTTACCTGTCATATAATCGTTTCTGTCAAAAGAATCTATGGGACACAGCACATTTGAATCTATCAGTTCCCTGTAAAAAACAAGGAGACTTTCGACCTCTTCCCTGGTCGGAATAAAATGTCCGTCCGCATCAAACATCGCCTTTCCCGTGCTTTGCTCATAATAGGCGGCAAGTAAAAGGAAGACCTGCTTTTTGCTCATTCCAAGGGCATATTTCCCGTCCTTTGACAAGACCTCTCCCATCTTTTTAAGATCATCCCAGGTCTTTGGTTCTTTTAAGCCGTATTCATCAAGCACATCCTTATTATAATAAAACACATGCGTATTCATCGCGATCGGGAGAGCGTTTAACCTTCCGTTCCTCTCCCCGTAAGCCTTCTGCTCGTCGGTAAACGCATCAAGATCGATGATGTCCGAAAGCTCATAAAGATCGTAATAACCTTCTCCGTCCTTCGAATACTCATTAAGCCAGGCATAATTGATCTGCATTACGTCAGCCTGGTTATGAGACATCATCCAGCCCTTTGTCTTTTTTTCGTATCCCGACCATTCACCGTAGCGGCAGACTACGTCTATCCCTTCATTATCCTCTTCAAACTTTTTAACGCCTTCCATGGTATATGCATGTCTTTCATCACTTCCCCACCATGACAGGCTGATCTTCTTTACGCCCTCGGTATAATCTATGATCTCGTTATCTCTCTCATACTCCCTTACAAGAATCACTACCGCAACTGTAATAAGGAAAAGGATAAGGATTATAATGAAAAAACGTATGTGTCTATTCCTGCTCATCTATATCCTCCTCTCCGAAAAAGGTATATTTCGCCTTTCCCCTGTTTTTGGAAACATATAGCGCACGGTCTGCATTTTCGTACATATCCTTAAACGAAGGATATGATTCGTTGCATATATAAACACCCGCACTTACCGAAAGATCACAGTTATTTCGTTCATCCTCAAATTCGTCCTTAAAAAGTTCCATTACTTTATCGAGTTCTTTACTGATATAATCCCTGAGATCTTTTTCATCATTTAATCCGGCTATCTTTCTGCTTAGGTATATGGCAAACTCATCTCCGCCAAGCCTTCCTATCAGAGTTTTTTCATCACACGCTCCCTTCAGGAGTTTTCCGAAGCGGATTATGATCTGATCTCCGTAACTGTGTCCCAGTCCGTCGTTTACCCGCTTGAAATTATCCATATCCATCATTATAAAGGCTCTGATCCTGTCTTCCTCCATAAGCCTTTCTTCCACTTCTTCCTGGAAGGTTGCCTTGTTCATTACCCCTGAAAGCCTGTCTACTTCAGCCTTGTACTGGAGTGTTGTCACAAGATCATCAACGGGTATGGATATCCTGCTTATAAATACCAGCCCGACAAGGACAAATATAATTGCCATAAGGACCGATATTCTGGCGGTAAAGGACGCCAGCTCATCATTTTCCTTTAAGACCTTATCATAAGGAACGGAGCTGAGCACCCTCCATCCGTTACTGCACACGTTCATATTTACGAAAATATTGTTTAAGACCACGGTACGGGAATCTCCCTCCTGAGCCGATCCGTAATCAAGTAACTTAAACAGCTCTTCCGGGACTTTACCGCCGAGCTCTTCTTTGTTGGTCGAATAGATTATCCGCCCTTTTTCGTCTGCAAGCCTTATACTCATGTCTTCCAGCTGCTTTGGGAAGATAAATACCGAAGATAATTCAATGGTATAGCTGGAAGATAAAAGGATCGCATTATCATTAAGCCGCTTTATGTAGTAGATACGGTCATCGTTGTTTTTTATTCCGAAACACCATGCATCCTGCCTTGCGTTATCCGAAATAAGTGATGAAAACGCATCATAGATACCGCTGTCCTCAAACATATCCATGGTTCCGTGAGATACCCACCCCACCTTATGATCGTCGGAATAGATTATGGCGAAATCGGAATAATTGTTCATAAGACTTATATCCACGATCCTGTCACTGATCTTCTCTTCATATTTGATCTTATCGTAATCATCATATGAAGCATCGGTCTCATCGTAGGTATAATAGATCTCATCGGAATAAAGAAGCGTGGATGTTGTCTCCATCCTTTCAAGATATGTATTTATATTAAGTTCGATCTGTTTGCTGTTGGCTGCGATAAGCTCGGAGACCTTATCCTTTATGGTCCTTTTGCTCCTCTCAATAACAACAATGTCAAGCACGGCGGTAACACCTGCGATAATGATCGCAAATACGATAAGAAGCTCTATCTGAAACCACTTGAATTTCTTCCCCGAATCAACTCCGCCATCCAGATATTTAGCTGTTATTACCGCGATCGGAGTAAGTATCACGGAAACAAAGTATCCGATCACGACCATGGGAATTATTATTCTCCTCCAGGCCACAAACCACATTATAAAAAGCGGAGGCGCATGAGTCGGATCCATCTTTGAATAAGCTGCCGCTATATTCATGAAACTTACCGCAGCGCTTACTATGACAGCATTTCCCAGGGCGTTGGGAATCGAAAAAATTAGATAATAAATAAGAGAACTGTTTTTTATGTTTCTTGTCAGATACATTCCCGCTTTATGGAACGGGATAATGATAGCCACCAGAATTCCGACTATGACGGACTGTCCCACATTTAATAAGCAAAAAATCGGAAAGGGCGTGGTCATTGAATCAGTAGTATTGAAAACAACGACAGACGCAACAAGCCCCATGGCCACAGACATGAGTACCGCCATCACTATATTGATTAATCTGTTTGTCTTTCCTTTTATATCCGTCATTACTTAAACCTGCTTTGTAAGTTTATCGGTGTAGTTTAAATATATGGATCTGCCCAGCTGGTCGGCTATGTATTCTCCTGTCTCAGGTATCTCATCAGTAAGCTCGCATACTAAGATGCCGAATACTACTCTGTTGTAAAATATCGGGAAGGCGATATATCCCCTGCATTTTTTGGAAAGTTCTTCTCTTTTGAAGATATCGACCACGGGACATTCCTGTCTGTCGGGCGGAACGATATAAAGCTCAAAGTCCCTTACAACGCATTTTAGATATATATATTCGGGGAAGTTTCTCTTTCTTCCCTGTTCATAATGCCTCGGCCCCTTATAGAGATAAAGCGCCGCATTTTCAAATCCGAGCTTCCCGAAATTCTTTACTATGTTTTCGGCAAATGCACGCTGATGTACCTGGTAATTCATGGCCTCGATCAGGAAATCCGAAAGCCCCTTTCTCTCGTTGTCATACATATTTCCGGCTGTTATCATCATATCAGACTGGGCTCTTATTGCGCAGTCTCTCATCTCTATCAGAAGCCTGTTTATCTTTGATACCGTGGTTTCGAAACGGAAATGATAATTGATCGCTTCCTGTATCTTTTTCATGGATGAAATAAACTGTGTGGCGTCGGTATAGGACATGCCTCCGTTTTCAAAGAATATGTCAATAAGCCTTTCTATTTCGATATTATCCTCTTCACTTAAATATCTGGTTTTAAGACTCGTAAGGAGCCTTGACATGATCTCAAAAAAGAGCCGTCTTAAATTGATGTTCGCAGAGTCGCAGAATTCATCCTTATACCTGTAAAAACAGTCATCAAACATCCTGTAAATGAAATCCGAATCGGCATTTAAAAGATCGAACGAGGAATAATCATATGTCTCGTATTTAAATGAATCCCTTCCGTGAAGCCTGGTGGGAACAAGGACGCTCTTTACCTCTTTCCCTTCCATCTTATCTATAAGGAGCTCTATCGCCTTCTGTCCCAGGGAAACGCTGTCCGAGCCGATAGATGCAAGGGGCGGGATCAGTTTTCCTGCAAGGAACGAATTATCGAACCCGAAAACATATACATCTTTTCCCGGAACAAGATTTCTTTTCTTTAAGGATTTATAGAGCCCTACAGCAACCTGATCATTGACACAGAATACCGCTTCGACACCCGGATTCCTGTCAAGAAGCCTGTCCGCTTCTTCCTGGGACTCGGTCAGCATGTCCGTGCTTTCAAAAAGATCCTCGGAATACGGGATATTACAGTCATTTAAAACTCTTTTGAATATCTCTTTTCTCTTTACGGCATCGGCGTTTTCATTTCTGCCGCCGAGCATGCATATCTTTGAGACACCGTATATATTAACGAGACATTCGATGGCCTCTCTTATGCCCATCTCATTATCGTAATTAACGGTAACTTCGCCTTCTTTTTCCGTTGCGACATAGATCTTCGGAACATTCTGATAGTTGTAAAAGATATTCGCTCCGTTATCTATATCATCACGTCCGAACATATCGGTAAGAGCGACTATAAGACCGTCAAAGCGGCACATCTCCTCGATATAATAGATGGAGTTATAGGTCTTGCGATATTGCTGCATGATCTCGCCGCCGATTTCCTCCTGCTTTCCGGCCAGAACAACGATTCGGATGTTCTTATTCTCCGGGATTGCGTTTATGACCGAATAGATAAGACCTCTTGGAAAGTCGGTATTTAATTCTTCCACGATAATACCTATCGTCTTTTGTTCATCTTCGTATCTGACCATCTTATTTACCCTAAAGTATCACCATTTACCGATCGTGGGTTCAGGTTTTGCAAAAAGATAACCCTGCGAAAAATCGATATTGTATTTCATCAGAAGCTTCTGGATATTCTTATCCTCAACAAATTCAGCGACTATCCTTATTTCCCTGTCTGTAAGCTTCTTATATCCGGCTATAAGGGCGATGAGATTCTCGCTGTCCTTGCTCGTAGTACAGTTCCTTATTATGGATCCGTCAAGCTTAAGATAATCAAGATGGATGCTAAGGACATGCTGCAGATTCGAATATCCGCTTCCAAAGTCGTCTATGGATATAAGGCCGCCTAAGGCATGCACCTTGTCAACAAATCTTATCATCAGATCATAATCGTTTATATCCTCGTTCTCTAAGATCTCAAATATAAAGTTCTCCGGATGCTTTGCCGTTGAAAGGAAAGCATAGATGTATTCGGTTATCTCCCTGTTCCTTATATCCCTCATTCCGAGGTTGATGCTCACAGAAGAATCTTCCCTGTCCTTAAACTGTGCGAATACCTTCTTTAGCATCATCCCGGATATGGAGTCATATAACAGGCCGTAGTTTCTCGCCACATCCAGAAAGCTTCCGGGAAGATAAACCTTTCCGTTCTCATCTTCAAGTCTCATGAGAGCTTCATAATGATGTATCTTATTTGTCTTATTGTCGTTTATGCCCTGGAAATAAGGGATGACCTTATCATGCGCTATGGCATAATTTATCACGTTTACCATGTGATATTCTTCCCTTATCTTCTCTTCATCTATCCTCTTTGAGGATGCATCGCTTATGATGAACTGGATATTCCTGTTCATCATATTAAGCCTTGCCGAATTATATATATGGATCAGATTGTCGGCTGTAGCATCGTTTATGATACAGAAATTCGGTACTATGGCGATGAAATCTTCCTTGCTTTCAAACAGCTTTCTCTGAAGTCTCTCCATATCGGATGCAAAATCATTCAGCGATACCATATAAGAAGGCGCGCTTAACGCAACTGTCCACTTATCTATGATATAGAAACCGTAATGCTTTTCTTTTGCAAATACATTGCAGTTATTTAAATAATTCCTGTATGTAAGCTCTATCATCTGATCGGGGAATACCGTCCTCATACTCGCCGTTCCTGAGACATGGATCACACATACCCTGTCATAGCCTTTAATGCTCATATCCATGTTAAGCGCCGCAGCATTTGGTATATCTTCTTTTTCCGAATAAAGAAGCTTTAATTCGCAGTCCCTTACGAAGTTCTTTAAACTCTCGGCAGCTCCCGATTTATCGAGCTTCTCATATACAGCCTCAACCTTCATCAGATAATTGATGAGCTCTCTGTTATCTTCGGCAAGAGAATCCGTATGCGAAAAAGCATAAGGGTTACATTCCTGAACGGCCGGTGCCTCTCCCATTACGGAAACAACGAAAGAACAGTTTGCAAATACGTTCTTTCCTTCGGTAAATGCAAATTCTCCGCCGGTTATACATCCGCTGACATTGGAATTCTCATATGCGGAAAGCTCCCATTTTACACAGTTGGAATAGATCTCGGATCTGGTGATCCCAGAATAGGCAAATATCGTCTCCGCCTTTTCAAAGTTCTCGATCTTCCTGAATAAGGATCTGTTATCCGATATTATCTTCCTGTCATAGATAAATGCCCTTTTTACTTTTTTCCCTACCTCAACGTTATGATCGGCATTTATAAGCTCGCGCACTTTATCCGTATCCGTATCCTTATGCGCTTCGTAGAAGGCTTCATTAGCCGGATCATCTTTTTTGATCAGATCGCTTATGCACTTGTCATCGGAAAATCTTACAAAGACCGGAATATCCGGTGCGTCGGAATAAACATAGGGAAATAGATTTGTAAGAGCCGCACTCTCTTTTAAGGAATCGCCGATACTTAATCTGTATGCCTCGGCCGCATCCCTGGTATCAACCTTAAGGACTAAGGAGCCGAAAGTATCGGTTATATCGACAGCATCTCCAAGGGACTGAACTCCGGTCGCATAAGAAGATAGACATTCAAGATCCTTTCCGCTTAAGGCTGCGACGATCATGGATCTGGCGGAGCACTCCTTATCGTTAAATACGAATCCCGAACTGGGCTGTTCTTTCAGAGTTATCTTGGAAGTATTTGCAAAGCCTCCGGTCATCTTAACGCCGGGGAAATATTCGTTACTCTTTTCGGCAAAGGAATATATATCCTTATAATCCTGGGTAAGGAAGGCGATAAGGAGCTTCGTATCGTCTTTTATCACGGTATCCTTTATCTTTTTGCATAGATCATCGGGAGAAACAGGCTTTCCGTTTTCATCAAATTCCGGGAGAAATACCGACGAGATCTTCCCTGCCGGGGACATTAAGGAGATCGAAATGATGCACTGATTCTGGAGCATCTTTCCACGGTTTATGACCGCTGATGTGCTGGTACCGAAGATCACCGCACGGGGAACAGTCTCCTTTATAAATCCCGCGATATCAAGAGCTTCATCCATTGAATGGATCGCTGTATGGATCCTTACAAGGACATCTCCTTTTTGCCTGTTTAATGACAGCTGGCTTAAAGTTTCTGCCAGCCTCGCTTTAGATACATAAGGAATATTCCATGTAAACATAAGCTATACCTCATAATTCTTCTTGAAACTCTCTGCCTTCTCCTTTAAGGAAGCAGCGTTATCCATGGCGGCATCGCTCGTATCCGCCGACCCCAATAATCTTCCTATCTCGGCTATCATCTCATCGTATGAAAGCTCTTTTACATCCGTTGTCGTAACATTGTCCTTAACACTTTTTGATATCTCATAATGCCTGTCGGCCATGGCCGCGATCTGGGGAAGATGTGTGATGCAGATGATCTGGTGATCCCTGCTTAAACGTGCGAGTTTCTCTCCCACCATCCATGCGGTCTTTCCGCTTATTCCGGCATCAATCTCGTCAAAGACAAGTGTTGCGGTATTTGTCTTATGAGCAAATATGCTCTTTAATGCGAGCATTATCCTCGAAAGCTCACCGCCGCTTGCGATGCGGCTTAAAGGCTTTGGCTCTTCTCCCGCATTTAAGCTTATGTTAAAGCAGACCTCATCGCTTCCGTCCTTATTTATGATCTCATTATCATGAACGATGTCTGCCTCAAATACACATGCGGAAAAATTAAGCCCGAGTAACGCTTTTTCCATCTGCTTGCCAAAGGCTTTGGAAACCTTTTCTCTTTCATTATACAGTCTGTCGGCCGCTTTCGTATACCTTTTTTTATTTTCTTCGTATTCGGTTTTAAGTCTGTCTTTATCGTCGCTTAATCTTTCAAGCTTTTCGATCTTTTCGGAAAGCTCGTTAAGTTTTTTTAATATTTCGGATATTGAATTACCGTGCTTTTCCTTAAGCCTGTTTATAAGGTTTAATCTCTCGCTTACGTAAGCTGTCTCCTCATCGCTCGCCCTGCACTTATCAAGGCTTTCGTACGCTAAGTTCCTTGCATCGTTAAGAGAAGCTTCCGCATTTCTTAGTCCTTCGCTTATATTTTCGATATCATCCGAAAAAGGTGCTGCCTGATCTGTCTGACCTAAGGCTTCTGATATCAGATTAAGTGCCCCGTTTCCCGAATCATTCTGTAAAAGAGCTATGGTCTTAGATAAAGCTTCCTTTACTCTCTCCGCATTTGAAAGAAATGTAAATCTGCTCTCAAGGTTTTCGTCTTCACCTTCCTTAAGCCCGGCTTTTTCGATCTCATCGGCCTCAAACTTAAGGAAATCAAGCTCTCTTTTTATCTCTGAAGGATCCCTGTCGCTTTCCTTTAAAGCCCTTTCGCTTTCCTTAAATGCGTCATATGCATTATGAACCTCTTTAAGAAGGGGCGATATCTCCTTACCGCCGAACGAGTCGATGAGCTCTAACTGCTTTTCCTTTTTAAGGACAGCCATATGCTCTCTTTGTCCGTGCATGTCAAGGAGCTGTTCGGATAATTCCTGCATCGCTTTTTGAGGCACGGTAAATCCGTTTATCTTGCAGATGCTCTTTCCCGGGAATATGCTTCTTTGAAGGATGATTATATTATCATCCCTCGGTATGTCCTCATCCGTTTTGATAAGCTCTTCCTCTTCTTCGGTAAGCGAGAAAACGAGCTGGACAAATGCGGAGTCTTCTCCGGCTCTTATGAGCGACTTATCAGCCTTTGCTCCTAAAGCCAAGCTTACTGCGGATAATAATATACTCTTACCCGCTCCCGTCTCTCCGGTAAGGATATTAAGTCCTTCTCCGAAGGTCAGTTCGGCCTCATTTATAAGGGCCACGTTTTTTACTTTGATACTTTCTAACATTTTTCCTCCTGTACGCGTACAGAGGGTTTCTTATCCTTATTCATCCTGCGGTCTTTCTATTGAAGTTTTTTATGTAAGAGCTTAAGAAATCCTTCATCTTTAAGCCTTACGAATTTGGTCACCCGCTCAGAGCGTTTTATCCTTACGCGATCCCCCGTAAATAAGCGCAAGGAAGGCGATCCGTCGAAATTGCATTCGACTTCCTGCCTCTCACCGTTGTGCCCTAAACCGACCTCTACCGATATCTCGTCCGAATCGGAAAGAACGATGCTCTTTGCCGTTATGGCATGAGGGCATATGGGAGTAAGAAGTAATAATTTGGCGCGGGGGGATACGATCGGTCCTCCCGCAGACATATTATAACCCGTGGAACCCGTGGGCGTTGATATTATGACGCCGTCCGCGGAATATGTGCTAAGTAACTGGCCGTTAACATATATATCAAAAGATACGATCTTTAATGATCCGGTACGGGTAAGGACTATATCGTTAAGAGCGTGAAATTCCTTTTTCTCACCGTCATCGGTACAAAGCTCGCCGTCAAGCATCATGCGCTCTTCGATGGAATATCTTCCCTCGGATAAAGCCTTTACCGCCTCGCTTATCTCTCCTCTTTCAACTTCTGCCATAAATCCCATGGTTCCTAAATTTATGCCAAGAAGGGGGATGTCCAGATCCATGGTATCAACGGAAGCTTTAAGGAGCGTTCCGTCGCCGCCAAGGACGATGATGCAGTCGGTATCTTCGGGAACAGAAAGGTCCGTAAGGCCTTCTTTTCCGCTTTTCCTTAAAAGGGTCGTGACCTTCCCGCCGTTTTCCTTAAGCATCTTTTCAAGCTTGGCGGTGGTCTTTAAATCCTTATCCTTTGATTCATTTGTTATGAGATAAAAATGCTGCATCTACGATGCTCCTTATATTCTCTTTCTCTTTTATGATATCGCTCTTATCTTCATTATCTTCATTTAAGCTTCCGGGCTTTTTGATGTAAAGGAGATATTCTATATTTCCTTCCGCTCCGCATATGGGAGAATGGTCAAGTCCGCAGAGGGTAAACCCGCAGTTACGGGCATATCCGCAGACATTTTCAATGACCTCTATATGAACATCCTTATCCCTTACGACTCCCTTTTTTCCTACCTTATCCTTGCCGGCTTCAAACTGAGGCTTTATAAGACAGACCATATAGCTTCCTTCGTTTAAGAGAAGAAATGCCGGAGGGAGTATCTTTGAAAGTGAAATGAAAGATACATCCGTTGCCGCAAATGATACCTTTTCGGGAAGGGTAGCTTCATCCGCATAACGGAAATTAAGTTTTTCCATGCACACTACACGCCCGTCATTTCGAAGCTTCCAGTCAAGCTGTCCGAATCCGACATCAACGGCATAGACTTTTTTCGCGCCGTTTTGAAGCATCACATCGGTAAACCCGCCCGTAGAAGCTCCTATATCAAGACACGACATATCTTTAACGTTTATATCAAAAACGTCCATGGCCTTTTCAAGCTTAAGGCCGCCGCGGCTTACGTATTTTAAAGTCTTTCCCCTTACCTCTACGTTTACCTTTTCGGGATCGAACACGGAACCTGCCTTATCTTCTTTCTGATTATCCACATAGACGATCCCTTCCATGATAAGGGTCTTTGCTTTTTCTCTCGAAGGAGCAAGTCCTTTATTTAAGAGGATCACATCAAGTCTTTCCTTCATCCTCTTAACCCTTTATCCTCTTTGATATCTCTTTTGAGATACTCTTATGATCAAGTCCGAGTTCCTCTTTTAAAAGGTCGACATTGCCCTGTTCTATGTATTCATCGGGAAGAGAGAAATGCATTATATTTACATCTTCCCTGTTTAACATATCGCACTCGTCATTTAAGTATGTAAGCACTTTTTCTCCGAATCCTCCGGAAAAAACATTTTCCTCGAGTGTGACAAAAAGGCTGTGATCGCCTATCATCTGATCAAGAAGCTTTGTATCTAAGGGCTTAACAAACCTCATATTAACAAGGCTTGCATCATATCCCTCATTTTTAAGATCCTCGCACACATAATAAGCCGTCTCGACCATTGTACCTATAGCAAGAAGGCATATATCCTTTCCCTTATGCATGATCTCGCCTTTTCCCATGCTTATCGCGGGGCGGTCTTCTTTAAAGAGATCGCATGCCGTTCCCCTGGGGTATCTTATCGCGCAGGGCACATCCGAAGATAAGGCAAATTCCAGCATATCGGCAAATTCCCATTTGTTTTTAGGTGCCATCAGATGCATATTGGGTATGGACGAAAGATAGGAAAGATCGAATATTCCCTGATGGGTCTCACCGTCGCTTCCGACAAGTCCTGCCCTGTCTATGCAGAAAGTAACAGGAAGATTCTGAAGGCATACATCGTGGATTATCTGATCATAGGCTCTTTGCAAAAATGAAGAATATACTGCAACAAAAGGTCTTAATCCTCCGGCCGCAAGTCCTGCCGCAAAAGTTACCGCATGCTCTTCGGCTATACCGACATCAAAGAATCTGTCGGGATATCTGTTCCTGAAACGCTTAAGGCCCGTTCCGTCAGGCATGGCTGCCGTTATGGCCACGACCCTTTCATCCTTTCCGGCAAGCTTGTTTATCACTGTCGCAAACACATCGGTATAAGCGGCTTTTTCCTTTACCTTTTTGGGTAAGCCCGTCTCTATCTCAAAAGGCTCGGCTCCGTGGAAACGTGCGGGATGCTTTTCCGCAGGCTCGTATCCGCGTCCCTTTTTGGTTATTACATGGACAAGTACGGCGCCCTTTACGCTCTTTGCTTCTTTTAAGACCTTTTTCATGGCCTTTATATCATGTCCGTCAACGGGGCCTAAATAGGTTATCCCCATATCCTCAAAGAACATGCCGGGGATGATGAGCTGTTTCATACTGTTCTTTATCCCGCGGATGCGCTTTACCATCTTTTCGCCGTATTTGGGCACATCCAGAAGTCCGTAATAAATGCTGTCCTTTAATCCTAAGTATGCGGAATTGGTACGTATACCGTTTAAGTAGGTGGACATGCCTCCGACATTTTCCGATATCGACATATTATTGTCATTTAAGACGATGATGAAATTTGTCTCAAGCGAAGAGGCATTATTAAGCGCCTCGTAAGCCATGCCTCCGGTAAGAGAACCGTCGCCTATGACGGAGACCACCGTGTGATCTTCGTTAAGCAGGTCTCTTGCTTTTACAAGGCCTAATCCTGCGGATATGGATGTGGAACTGTGCCCCGTGTCAAAGGCATCCGATTCGCTTTCCTTTCTCTTGGGGAATCCGCTCATACCGTGATATTTTCTTAAAGAATCAAATCCGTCTCTTCTTCCGGTTAAGATCTTGTGGGTATAGGACTGATGTCCGACATCCCAGATTATCTTATCCTTCGGGAGATCGAGCGAAAGATGAAGAGCCATCGTAAGCTCCACGGCGCCTAAGTTAGAGCCTAAATGCCCGCCGTTTACGCTTATCTTTTCGATAAGAAATTCCCTTATCTCATCGGCAAGTTCACCGTAACAGGATGGATCTATCTTCTTTATATCGTTTTCTTTTTTGATCTCATCGAGTATCATTTCAAACGTCACCTTCTTCTGTGGATCAGGTTCTTAACAAGCTGCTCTAAGAATTCGTTTCGGTCCTTAAATGAAGAGAGGATCTTTATGGCCTCGGCAGATAATTCTCCTACTTTCTGGCTCGCTTTTTCCACTCCGACAAGCGAAGCATATGTCGTCTTTTTATTCTTTTCATCGCTTCCGACGGGCTTTCCGAGCTCGCTGTCTTTTCCCGTAACATCGAGGATATCGTCTCTTATCTGGAAGGCAAGTCCGACCTTCGAACCCACTGCTTCCATATGGGCAACCTCTTCTTCATTCGCTCCTGCAAGTATGGCTCCGCACATAAGCGCAGCTTCGATAAGAGCCGCGGTCTTATTTTCGTGGATGAATAAAAGTTCATCCATATCAAGCGGATCTCCGGAATTATCATTTAAAACATCGACGCACTGTCCGCCCACCATACCGAAAGCTCCGGCTTTTTCGCTTAAGACTTTAAATGCCCAGGCAGCTTCGCTCGAAGGATTGTATACGATCGCTTTTGCTATCGTTTCAAATGCATAGTTAAGGAGCGCATCTCCCGCAAGGATCGCTATATCCTCGCCGTATACGACATGAGTCGTCTTCCTTCCGCGCCTGAATTCATCATTATCCATAGCGGGAAGATCGTCATGTATGAGCGAATATGAATGGATGAATTCGATCGCAGCCATAAAAGGCTCGGCCGATTCCGGATTACCTTTAAAAAGCTTTACAGCCTCTTCCATAAGGAGCGGCCTTAACCTTTTTCCTCCCGATAATACGGAATATCTCATGGCCTCTATGAGCTTTGCCTGCTCATTGTCCTTTGGCTCGGGAAGAGCCTCATTTAAGATCCTTTCGATCCTCTCGGTCTTTACCTTTAATTCTTCTTCAAAGCTCATCTTCGCTGCCGTCTCCTCTTATGATCTTAACTTTTTTATCCGCAAGGTCTATGGATTCATTGCAGCTTTTAACAAGCTTCATCCCTTCTTCGTAAAGCTGCATCGCCTCATCAAGCGGAACATCTTCTTCACCGAGTCTTGCCACGGTCTTATCCAGAAGATCCAGGTTTTCTTCAAGCGTTTTCTTTTTTTCGTTCTTTTTTTCTGCCATTTTTAATCCTTTTTGTTTTTAACCGTTTCTTCTATCCTCGCTACGGCCGATCCGTCCTTTAGATATATGCGGATCTTATCGCCTTTATTTATCTCATCTATGCTCTTTATGCCGTGCTTTTTATCATCCGAGATATATGCATATCCGGCGCTCATCCTCTTTAAGGGAGAAAGCGCATCCATCCTTCCCGCAAGAAGGGACAGGCGGTATTTCCTGTTATCTATGACTTTGTTTATTGCCGATTCCAAAAGCTCTTCGGCCTGAAGCACTCTCATCCTCTGCTTATTAAGCCTTGCCATCGGAGAGAGATTGTAAAGCGATCTTGAAAGTATCTCGATCTCCCTTTTCCTTAAGGCGATCTTTGATAAGATCAGCGAATCAAGACGCATCTTTTTATCTTCTATCGCATCTAAGATATGGGATATATCATGGACCGCAAGCTCTGCTGCCGCGCTTGGAGTGGGGGCTCTCATATCTGCCACAAAATCCGCTATCGTATAATCCGTCTCATGCCCTACCGCGGATATCACCGGCTTTTCGCAGTTAAATATGGCCATGGCCACTTTTTCTTCGT
>DMCJ01000002.1:0-8835 GCA_003446735.1 Lachnospiraceae bacterium
GCCGGCATCCTGCCCGAGCTTTACAAGAGGTGTTTATGCATATGACTTCTGTGATACCGGAAAGATCTGTCCTTTGGCAAAGATGTATACGTTAGGATCGAGCTTCATCCCTTCCGCAAACCATGCGGGCGGACTCCGTTTCCACGGCATGAGCTCCACCTTATCCCAGCTTTATCATGACGGATACATGGAAGCAAGAAGCGTTGAGCAGACATCTGTCTTTGAAGCCGCAGAATTCTTCGCACGCACCGAAGGAATACTTCCCGCGCCCGAGAGTTCACACGCTATACGCGCAGCAATCGATGAAGCCCTTAAGTGCAAAGAAACCGGCGAAGAGAAGACTATTGTCTTCGGACTTACCGGTACCGGTTACTTCGATCTTGTTGCATATCAGAAATACAACGACGGCGAGATGAGCGACTACATCCCCACCGATGAGGATATCGCCGCATCAATCGCAAAGCTTCCCAAAGTAGAAGCATAATACTTGTTTATATCAGTGCGGTCCGGAGTTTTTTCTCCGGACCGTTTTATAGTATGAGGGGTATAAACGAGGCTACAAATGAGAATTGGGAGTGAGGGTTAAAAATGCGATATCTGGTTCAAAGAGTAAAAGAAGCTTCGGTTGAGGTTCGTGAAAACGGAGTTGATACAGTTATCGGAAATATTGGAAAAGGATTTCTTGTTTTTGTAGGTGTGTGTGATTCCGACACCAAAGAGATCGCTGATAAACTTGATCACAAACTTTTAAATCTGCGCATATTTGAGGATGAGAACGGAAAGACCAATAAAAGCTTAAGTGATGTGGACGGTGAATTGTTACTTGTTTCGCAGTTTACGCTTTATGCCGATTGCAAACACGGAAACAGACCTTCATTTACAAAGGCCGGCGCTCCGGATAAAGCGAAAGAGATTTATGAATATGTGATCGATTCGTGCAAAAAAGCGGGATATAAGGTTGAAACAGGAGAATTCGGCGCGGATATGAAAGTATCTCTTGTAAACGACGGCCCTTTTACCGTGATCCTTGATTCTGAAGAACTATGAAAACAGATTGTCCATTTCGGAAAAGATCTCTTCAAGTGTTTCCTTGTCATTATAATGTAAGGCTTGTCTGGCTTCTTCTGTAAGTCTTTGGAGTTTTCTGTAATGTTCAATGATCTTTAATCTGTATTCGTATCCTTCCATGATCCTGTCACATCTTTTAATGAGATCGTGGGCAGCCTGTCTGCTGATCCCGTATTCCTCGGCAACCTCACTTAAGGACATATCATTAAATACAGCATTGCAATATACTTCCTGCTGATGCTGCGTGAGAAGACTTCCATAAAAATCGAATAAAAAACTTTGTCTTACTATTTTTTCCATCATTATACGATGATTTTATCACATCAGAATAAAGTTTGACAATATGGTTAAATTTTTAACCATGGAAGTATTTTTATTATTATTTTTAAACGTTTTTGTCAAGGGAAAAAACTTGACAAAACGACATTGTAAGGAAAACAAGCATGTCAAAACGACATTGCAAGGAAAACGAGCATGTCAAAACGACATACTATAGAAAGTGAAGTTGACAAAAAGATACTGTAAAGGAAAAAAACTTTACAAAATGCTTCGAGAAAAAATACAAATACTTTTGTTTCGCCCGTCAAAAGATTAACATGCGGAAGGATTATAATAACTTCGGAGGTGTCAAGAAAAAATACTTGACAGGTCTTATCTGAAATAGTATCATATATTTTGTTGCGGTCTGTAAGGCGGCCAAAAGGCTGCTAAAAGTGAGCCAAAAGTCAGCCACAAGTTCAGCCAAAAGTCAGCCGGAAGACAGCCATTAATAGTTTGGAGAGAGAAACAGGATGGCATTTGAAAGCCTTACCGACAAACTTCAGAATGTATTTAAAGACCTTCGAGGTAAGGGTCGTCTTACAAATGAGGATGTCCGTCTTGCATGTAAAGAAGTCAAGATGGCGCTTCTTGAAGCCGACGTTAACTTCAAGGTCGTAAAGGAATTTACGAAGTCCATTCAGGAGAGGGCTGAAGGCGCCGAGGTCTTAAACGGACTTAATCCC
This sequence comes from Lachnospiraceae bacterium, assembly GCA_003446735.1. Classification (GTDB taxonomy): domain Bacteria; phylum Bacillota; class Clostridia; order Lachnospirales; family Lachnospiraceae; genus UBA2882. The sequence goes on from DMCJ01000002.1 coordinate 2,073, forward strand.
GGACAGACAGTTATAAAGATCGTTAACGATGAGCTCATAAAGCTCATGGGAAGCGATGATGCGAGCATACAGTTCCAGCCCGGAAAAGCCATCACGGTCATCATGATGTGCGGACTTCAGGGTGCAGGTAAGACGACGACTGTAGCCAAGCTTGCGGGACAGCTTAAGAAAAAAGGAAAGAAATCGCTCCTTGTTGCCTGTGATATTTACAGGCCCGCCGCTATCGAGCAGTTAAAGGTAAACGGTGAGAGAGTCGGAGTTGACGTCTTTACGATGGGCGATAATCATAAGCCCGTTGATATAGTAAAAGCAGCGATAGAGCATGCGAAGAAGAATGATCACAATGTGGCCTTGATCGATACGGCCGGACGTCTTCATATAGATGAAGATATGATGAACGAGCTTATCGAGATAAAGCAGAATGTCGAAGTTCATCAGACGATCCTCGTTGTCGATGTCATGACCGGTCAGGATGCCGTAAATGTAGCAAGCGAATTTGATGAAAAGATCGGCATAGACGGAGTCATTCTTACAAAGGTGGACGGCGATTCAAGAGGCGGTGCCGCGCTATCTGTAAGAGCTGTTACGGGAAAGCCCATTTTATACGCAGGCATGGGCGAAAAATTAGAGGATCTCGAGGAGTTCCATCCCGACAGGATGGCAAACAGGATCCTCGGCATGGGCGATGTTTTAACCCTCATCGAGAAAGCCCAGGAAAACATCGACATAGATGAGAAAAAAGAAAAAGAAATGGCCACCCGCCTTAAGAAGGGCAAGATGGATTTTAATGACTATCTTGAGAGCATGAAGCAGATGCGTAACATGGGCGGAATGGGAAGCATATTATCAATGCTCGGAATGGGCGGAAATATCGCTGATCAGATCGACGACAAACAGATCGCAAGGACAGAGGCCATCGTCTTATCAATGACACCGAAGGAGAGGGCAAATCCGAAGCTCCTTAATCCGTCCAGAAAACACAGGATCGCAAAAGGAGCGGGCGTTGATATCGCTCAGGTAAACCGTTTCGTTAAGCAGTTTGAGCAGTCACAGAAGATGATGAAGCAGATGGGCGGATTTAAAGGCAAACGCGGAATGGGCAATATGGGAAATCTTGCAAATATGTTAGGCGGCGGCCGCGGCGGAAGATTCCCGTTTTGACAGAATGTACAGGGGAAACCCTTGCAGAAGGTCCGGGGACGTTTTAACGGATCATATATAAATTATTAATATAAGAAAAGAAATGCGTGCTCAGCGAGCGTCCGGGTGGCAGGCAAAAGAAAGAGGAGAAAAAATGGTTAAGATCAGATTAAGAAGAATGGGACAGAAGAAGAACGCTTTATACAGGATCGTTGTATCCGATTCCCGTTCACCCAGAGACGGAAGGTTCATCGAGGAGATCGGTACATATGATCCCAACACAGAGCCTTTTACATGCAAAGTTGACGAAGAAGCTGCTAAGAAGTGGCTTGCTTCCGGTGCACAGCCTACAGAAGTTGTTGCAAGGATCTTCAAGAGCGCAGGTATCGAGAAGTAATTAACGAAAGACGAGGGACCTAAAATGAAGGAATTGGTTGAAGTCATTGCTAAAGCTCTCGTTGACCATCCCGATGAAGTGGTTGTTACCGAAAAGGAAGAGGGAAAGCACATAACAGTTGAGCTTTCTGTTGCATCCACGGATATGGGTAAAGTCATCGGCAAACAGGGCCGCATTGCAAAGGCCATAAGGACCGTTGTCAAGGCTGCCAGCGTTGGTGATGATAAGCGCGTTGATGTTGAGATAGTTTAAGAATGACGGATTTTAACGAAAACGATCTTTTTAAGGTGGGAGCCATAACCTCTACCCACGGTGTTCACGGAGAGGTAAAGGTTTTTCCCACCACTGATGATATAAAACGCTTTAAGAAGCAGAAGGATTATCTGTTAAAGACCAAAGACGGATACAGAAGCGTCACGGTTAAGAGCGTAAAATATTTCAAGCAATTTGTGATCCTGGGGTTTGAGGAATTTTCCTCGCCCGAGGATATTTTGCCTTACAGAAGGTGTGAGCTTTATACGGACAGAGAGCATGCGATAAAATGCGAAAAAGACGAATATTTTATCGCTGATCTTATCGGAGTTGCGGTTTATGACGAGGATGAAAAAAAAGTCGGAGTCATAAAGGATGTGATCGAGACCGGAGCAAACGATGTATATATCATCGATCCGGGCGATAATCGCGAGCTCTTAGTCCCTGCGATAAAGCAGTGCATCTTAAATGTTGATATAAATAATAAGAGAATGGACATACATGTCCTTCCCGGACTTTTTGACGAGCCCGTTCAGGAAGCAAACGAAGAAAAGGAAGCGTAATGTTCTTTCACATTCTTACATTATTCCCCGAAATGATCGAAAATGCCCTGTTTCAGAGTATCATAGGACGCGCATTGGAGCGCGGAGATATCAAAGCTGAAGCAGTTAATATAAGGGATTATACCATAGAAAAACACGGCAAGGTCGATGATTATTGCTATGGTGGCGGGGCAGGCATGCTCATGCAGGCCCAGCCGGTTTACGACTGTATAAGATCGGTATTATATGAGCGTATCATCAAAGACGGCGATAATAAGTCGAAAAGCCTGCGCGAATCAGCCCTCGAAAATGATACAAGGATCATTTATGTGACACCGCAGGGGAAGGTTTTTAAGCAGGAAGATGCGATCGATCTGTCAAAGCATGAGCATCTTATTTTTTTATGCGGACACTATGAGGGCATAGATGAGAGAGTGCTCGAAGAAGCCGTTACGGATCATTATTCCATAGGGGATTATGTGCTGACGGGCGGAGAACTTCCGGCGCTTGTTATGACGGATGCGATATCGAGGATGATCCCCGGTGTTTTAAGTAATGACGAGTCGGCTTCTACTGAAAGTCATACGGACGGACTTCTTGAATATCCTCAGTATTCGAGGCCTCAAGTATGGAACGGTAAAGAAGTGCCCGCGATCTTATTATCCGGCGACCATGCAAAAGTCGATGCGTGGCGATCTGAACAGTCCTTAAAAAGGACAAAAGAGCGCCGGCCCGATATGTATGAAGAGTATGTTCAAAGAAAAGGTGCAAAGGATATATGATAGAAGCTCAGGGCCTTTCAAAAGTATTCGAAAGGATAAATGACAAAAAGAAAAAAGAAAGCTTCTATGCCGTTAATGATGTTTCATTCAAGGTTTCTGACGGCGAGATCCTGGGAATATTAGGTCCGAACGGAGCGGGAAAGACCACGCTTCTTCGTATGCTTGCCAAAGTCATGGCTCCCAGCAGCGGAAGCGTTTTGATCACCGATAAAAACGGAAATAAGGTAAGCGATACGATTGAGATCAAAAAGGATATCGGTTATCTTTCCGGAAATACGAAACTTTATCATCGCATGAGCGTTCGCGAGATGCTTCTCATGCTCGGAGAGATCTACGAGCAGGATAAGGATACCGTGAATAAACGTATCGATGAGATCTGTGAAGTTCTTCAGATGTCTTCATTTATTGATAACAGGATAGAGAGACTTTCTACGGGACAGACCCAGCGTGCTTCGATAGCAAGGACGCTCATTCATGATCCCTCTATATATATTTTTGACGAGCCCACTTTGGGACTTGATATCTTAAGCGCCGATAATATCGTAAATTTCATGAAGAGTCAGAAGGAAAAGGGAAAGACCGTCCTTTATTCCACGCACTATCTCGAAGAGGCGCAGTTTTTATGTGATCGGATCATCATAATAATGGGAGGAAAGATCGTTGCGAAGGGAAGCCCCGATGAACTTATGACTGATACGGACTCGGTCACGCTTCGCGATGCCTTTCATGTCATCCTCGAAAAAAACGAAAAGGAGGATCGATCATGAATATAAATAAAATGAAAGTCCTCTTTAAGAGGGAACTTCTTGACATACTCCGTGATAAAAAGACCGTTATCATGATGATAATCGTTCCGATCCTTCTTTATCCCCTTATGATCGTGGGCATGACATTTACGATAAATGCGGTCATGAGATCCCAGGAGGATAAGACTTATCTTGTTGCATTTTATGATGCGGATGAGATAAAGGATGATATCATAAATCGGTATGAAAATGCAAAAGAAGATGAATTTACATATGATCTGACTTTCGTCTCGGTATCAGGGGGTAAAAATGCTTATGAAAATGCCCTGGACACCGAAAAGATAGAAGCCTATATCACAAAAGGTGAGGAAGAAGATTCATACGAGATCCATTACCTTTCCGCAAAAAACGGATCGGAGACCGCGGCTTACTGTTTAAAGGATGTCTTTTCCGCTTACCGTGATGATAAAAGAGAAGAAAAGATAATAGATGCGGGACTTAGTCCTGATGATATCTTTTACCCTGTAAAATATGAACTTAAAGATATGTCTACCAGGGAGGAATCCATCGGAAGCAGGCTCGGCGGAATGATGCCTTTCCTTATCATCACCGTTATCTTAATGGGCGCCATCTATCCGTCCATAGATGTCACCGCCGGTGAGCGCGAAAGGGGAACGCTTGAGACGCTTCTTACTTTGCCCGTTACGAATTTTGAGATGATAATGAGCAAATTCCTTGCGGTGTCGGTCATAGCATCGGCTTCCGCTTTCCTTAATGTATTTTCCATGGGAGGCGCGGTCGCATTCCTTGTATCCACATCTGTTTCGGCGGCCGAGGATCTTGATATACATATAAACCTTTCATCATTTATTCCGGGCATATGCTTTACCGTCGTTGTTATGATGTGTTTTGCGCTCCTTGTTACCGCAGTATGCATGTGCGTATGTATATTTGCAAAGAATTTCAAGGAAGCAAACAATTACATCACTCCGGTCATGCTGATCTTCATGTTCGGAAGCTATTCCGCAATGCTCCCGGATCTTATGCTGACGACAGGGACGGCGGCAATACCCATAGTAAACGTATCGCTCCTTGTAAGAGACCTTTTTAAATTCCGGTATGATTACGGCCTTTTTGCGATCGTGTTACTTTCGACTATCGCTTACAGTATCATCGCCATACGTATCTTATCCAAGATCTATGACAGCGAGGACGTGCTCTTTAATGAAGGCTTTAAGAATGTAAGGATATTTGAAAAACGAAGTGATATCAAAAGCGGCGGGATGCCGGGTACCGGTGATCTTGTTCTTTTGTTAAGTATAGTTATGGTACTGATGATCTATCTCGGAAGCTACGCCTATGTGAAATTAGGGACGGCGGGAGTAGCAGTCCAGCAGGGTATGATCCTTATAGCACCGCTCATATTTGCATGGTATATGAAGGCGGATCAGAAAAAGCTTTTCATGATAAAAAAGCCGCTTATAAAAGATATGATCGGGGGCGTGCTCATCGGTGCCGGGGCGTGGCCCATAGCGATGACGATAAGCGTATTGCTTGCGCCTGTATTTAAAACAAGTCTTGAGAATGCTTCGGGGCTTGATGATATGGTACTTACCACACCGATCGTTACTCTTATTCTGATATCATCGCTGATGCCGGCTGTAGGAGAGGAACTTTTATTCAGAGGATTTACCTTCGGGACGCTCAAAGAAAGGTTTTCTCCGGCTTTATCGGTATGTCTTACGAGTATAATATTTGCGGCTTATCATATGAGCGTTATCAGATTCTTTGCGCTGCTTCCCTTAAGCCTTGCGCTTACCTATGTGGCTTATCGGACCGGGAGCATTTTTGTTACTATGCTTATGCATTTTATCAACAATACGTTTTCGCTCATTCAAAGCAAATATCCGGAGAAGATATCAAAGATCATACCGATGCTTTCGGAGGAAAACGCAAAACTTTCGGATCTTCTGCTCATAGCAGCGGCAGGATGTATGCTGATCGCCATAGGAGCATTTATTCTTGATCGTAAAAAGAAAACGACCTAGGTATCAGAAGCGGAGAAGGAGGAGTAGTGCAGAAGAACAAAGATAACGGTATAAATGATATAGCGCCGGGAAATGCAGGATCGGAAAATACACTGCCGGAGAATACCGGTGAGTTACGTCCCGGGGATATCGTATATATAAAGCGCAACATAAGAGAAGATATAAGCGCCGCTATAAATATTATGATCATAATCTTTACATGTACCGGGACTGCCATAATGGTAAAACAGCCCGGTAACAGCGGTGTTTTTTCAACGACCGGCTTGGCAAACCTTAAGTATTATACGGTACTTTCAAATGAGCTTTGTCTTATCGTGGCTGTCATCTGGACTGTATTTTATGTGTTTGACAAAAGGAGCTTTACATTATTAAAACTTATCGCTTCCTCAGCCGTATCGCTTACATTTGTGATCGTTTCATGTTTTTTGGGACCGCTTTATCCGGATCTTGATATGTACGCAGGCGGAAACAGATATTTTCATCTCATAGTTCCAATACTCGGAATGCTTGATTTTATATTGCTTGAGACTAAAGGAAAAGTCCCGTTTAAGTATACATTTATCGCGGCGCTTACATCGCTTATATACGGGAGCGTTTATCTCGGGAACATCTTTATAAACGGAATGGGCGGAGAGTGGCCCGATACAAATGACTGGTACGGCTTTTTGAACTGGGGCCTGCCTGCAGGTTTTTTGATCTTCGCGGTAATAGTCATCTGTAATTTCGCGGTAGCCTGTGTTTTAAGATGGTTAAATATTCTGGTAAACAGGGACAGAAATACAGACAGAAGTAAAGAAAACAGCCGGCAATAAATGCCGGCTGTCCTTAAGATGAAAGCTGAAAATGGGACTCGAAC
>DMCJ01000002.1:8917-13469 GCA_003446735.1 Lachnospiraceae bacterium
TCTACCAACTGAGCTATTTCAGCAATCTGTCACGCGTTTAACGATGACACAATAGGTATTATAATAAAAACTTAAGTTTAATGCAAGCAAAAAATTATGAGTGAGAGCTCGGATGTTGCATGTTATTTTTAAGTGTGATATTATTTAATTTAAATTTAACCATTCGGGAGACCCGAAGGAGGATGTTATGGCTCAGCTCTGGGGCGGTCGTTTTACCAAAGAAACAGACGACCTTGTTTATAAATTTAATGCATCCATCACTTTCGATAAACGCTTTTTCATGCAGGATATCGAAGGAAGCATCGCGCATGTGGTCATGCTTGAAAAGCAGGGCATACTTAACTGCGATGAAAAGGATGCGATAGTAAAAGGCCTTACCGGTATAAGAAAAGATGTCGAAGAAGGAAAACTTGAGATAACGGATGAATTTGAGGACGTTCATTCATTCGTTGAGGCAAAGCTCATCGAGAGGATAGGAGATGTCGGCAAGAAGCTCCATACGGGCAGGAGCCGTAACGATCAGGTTGCTCTTGATATGAAGCTGTATGTAAGGAGTGAGGTCATCGAGATAGATGACGGATTAAAAGTGCTCCTTAATACGATCCTTAATATAATGGAAGAAAATGTTGAGACATATATGCCGGGCTTTACGCATCTTCAGAAAGCCCAGCCCGTGACGCTCGCTCATCATTTCGGAGCTTACTTTGAGATGTTTAAGCGTGACCGTTTAAGGCTTAAGGACATTTATCACAGGATGAATTACTGCCCCTTGGGAGCAGGAGCCTTAGCAGGTACGACTTATCCCTTAGACAGGGTTTATACGGCGTCGATGCTCGGCTTTGAAGGACCTACATTAAACTCGATGGACAGTGTTTCCGACAGGGATTATGTAATAGAGCTCCTTAGTGCTTTATCTACGATAATGATGCATTTAAGCCGTTTTTCGGAAGAGATCATAATATGGAATTCCGACGAATATCGTTTTGTTGAGATAGATGACACCTATTCAACGGGCTCATCCATAATGCCTCAGAAAAAGAATCCCGATATCGCGGAGCTTGTAAGAGGAAAGACAGGACGGGTATACGGCGCTCTTATGTCGATGCTTACCACGCTTAAAGGCATCCCGCTTGCATATAATAAAGATATGCAGGAGGATAAGGAACTTACCTTTGATGCGATAGATACGGTAAAAGGCTGTGTAAAGCTTTTTGACGGAATGCTTAAGACCATGACCTTTAATAAGGATAATATGGAAAAAAGTGCGACAAAGGGCTTTACGAATGCTACCGATGCAGCCGATTATCTTGTTAAGAAAGGTATGCCTTTCAGAGATGCGCATTCGGTGATCGGAAAGCTCGTGCTTACCTGCATAGATAAGGGCAAGGCCATCGAAGATATGACCATTTCGGAATTAAAAGAGATCGATGACACATTCGAGCCCGATATCTATGACGCCATAACTCTTAAGACCTGTGTCGAAAAGAGGGAGACGATAGGAGCTCCGGGGCATAAGCCCATGGCGCAGGTCATAAAAATCGAGAGAGAGTATCTCGAAAGCGATTGGAAAGATAATAATATTTATTGATGTAATCGGATTTACATTCGTTACATATAGAGGAGGAATGAAAAATGAGTGACAAGTTAAAAGTAGGTATCCTTGGCGGAACGGGTATGGTAGGCCAGAGATTTATATCTCTCCTTGAAAACCATCCCTGGTTTGAGGTTGTTACGATAGCAGCCAGCGCAAGGAGTGCCGGAAAAACATATGAAGAGGCAGTAGGCGGAAGATGGAAAATGGATACGCCCATGCCCGAAGCAGTTAAGAAGATCGTAGTTAAGAACGTTTCCGATGTTAAGGAAGTCTCCGAGGGTCTTGATTTTGTATTTTCCGCAGTTGATATGACGAAGGAAGAGATAAGGGCCATCGAGGAAGAGTATGCAAAGGCAGAAGTTCCCGTTGTATCCAACAATTCCGCTCACAGATGGACGGAGGATGTGCCTATGGTGATCCCCGAGATTAACCCCGATCATATCAGGATCATCGAATCACAGAAAAAGAGACTCGGCACGAAGAGAGGTTTTGTGGCTGTTAAGCCCAACTGCTCGATCCAGTCATATGCTCCCGTATTATATGCGTGGAGAGAGTATGAGCCCTACGAAGTCATCGCTACGACGTATCAGGCGATCTCAGGTGCGGGCAAGACGTTTAAGGACTGGCCCGAGATGGAGGGAAATGTTATCCCCTATATCGGCGGCGAAGAGGAAAAGAGCGAAAAAGAGCCTCTTAAGATCTATGGTCATATCGAAGGCGATAAGATCGTAAGTGCTGTAGAGCCCAGGATCTCATGCCAGTGTATAAGAGTGCCCGTTCTTAACGGACATACGGCTGCAGTATTTGTTAAATTCAGAAAGAAACCTTCCAAGGAAGAACTTATCAAAAAGCTCGTTGAATTCTCGGGAGTACCTCAGGAACTTAACCTTCCTTCGGCTCCGAAGCAGTTCATCCGTTATATGGAAGAAGATAACAGACCTCAGGTTAAAGAGGATGTTGATTATGAGCATGGTATGGGTATCTCCATCGGACGTTTAAGAGAAGATACGATCTATGATTACAAGTTCGTAGGCCTTTCTCACAACACGGTACGCGGGGCCGCAGGCGGAGCCGTACTTTGCGCAGAGCTTTTAAAAGCGAAAGGATATATCTAAAGAAATATGCTTTACGGCAGGGAATCCGAATACGCATTTTTGGAAGAAAACTTAAAAAGACCGGAGAGCAGACTTATTGTTTTATACGGTCAGAAGTTTTTAGGGAAAACGTCACTTGTTCTTGATTTTTGCGAGAACAGACCTTTCTCTTATTTCCCTGCGCGTACGGGCGCCGAGAAAAAGGTGTTCGAGGATATGGACGGAGCCTTCCAGAGACTGTCCATTTTAGATACCGACGAAAAAAAGATATTCATCATAGATGAATTCCATTATCTGGCAAAGACCGAAGGCTTTATGGATAAGATCCTTACCATGATGGAAAAGGAAAATATTCTCATAATCCTCATATCTTCAGCGATCAGTTTTATTGAGACCGGACTTGTAAAGAATCTTGGAAGGGATGCGGCTTATATAGGCGGATTTCATAAAGTAAAGGAACTTTCCTTTTCAGCTATCTGCAGGATATACGATGACATCTCGCCGATGGATCTTTTTGTTATATACAGTCTTTTCGGAGGCGTTATAGGTCTCTGGAATTTCTTTGATCCCTCACTTCCCATAAGAGATAATCTTGAGAAGAATCTTTTATCCGACAGATCCTATCTTTATCATACGGGCTATTCTTTCCTTACCGAGGGACTCAGAGAAACCGGAGTATACGATACGATCCTGGCAACGATCGCGGAAGGAAACACAAAGCTTAACGATCTGCATAAGCTTACCGGATACAGCAGGGCAAAGATAAGCGTGTATCTTAAATGCCTTATGGAATATGAGCTTATAAGAAAGGCTTATTCCGTGGATTGCCCGGGACTTAATAATTCACAGAAGGGTATATATGAGATATCAAGCCATTTTACCCAGTTCTGGTTTACTTTTATCTATCCGCATGTCAGGGAGCTTACGGAGCTCTCCGCGGAGCAGTTCTTTGATCTTTTTGTATTTAATCATCTGCTTAAATACTGTAATCAGTTCGTACCCGAGATAGTAAGGGAATATTTCCACAGACAGGGTATAATCGATCAGAAGGATCTTGTGCAGGAAGGACGTTTCCTCGGAAAGGCAAACGGACTCGAGCTTGTATTTGTGACAAAAGAAGGACCTGTTACGGTATGGTGCAGGCGTCTTAAGACCATGGTCACATATGAGGATTATCTTGAGCTTGTGGATGCACAGAAGGAAGCGGGATTTAAGGATGCGATAAGTTATATGGTATCCTTAAAGAGTTTTGATGAGAAGCTCACACTCGATTCCAAGATGAAGAGTAATATCCGTCTTCTGACTTTCCCGGATATACTTTCTTCTTTTAAGGAAACATCATGAAGTACTTAATGATCGCCGAAAAGCCCAGCGTGGCTAAGGAGTTTGCCAAAGCGCTTCATGAAGATGCCAAAAATAAAGACGGCTTTATGGAGAGCGAGCACTGCGTCATAACCTGGTGTGTCGGACATCTTGTTACGATGTCATATCCCGATGCTTATGATGCAAAATGGAAGAAATGGCTTTTAGAGCCCCTTCCGTTTTTCCCTCCGAATGATGAATTTAAATACGAGATAATAAAGAACGCCAAAAAGCAGTATGAAGTGGTAAAAACCCTTTTAAACCGGGAGGACATAGAGAGGATATATGTATGTACCGACTCGGGACGTGAGGGAGAATATATATACAGGCTTGTGGATCAGGAGGCGAAGGTTAAGATAAAGGACAAACGCCGCGTATGGATAGATTCGCAGACCGAAGAAGAGATAAGGCGAGGCTTAAAGGAAGCCAAGGACTTATCCGCCTACGATAATCTTGCGGAAAGCGCATATTTAAGAGCCAAGGAAGATTATCTGATGGGCAT
>DMCJ01000010.1 GCA_003446735.1 Lachnospiraceae bacterium
GTCTCGGTTCTTAGCAAGCACAAGCACAGCGAAGTGCGAGCTTAGAACCGTTAGGGTCTACGTTCCACTCCGGTCGGCGCAAAACCAAGGTCCCCCGGACCTTGTGCGCCCGCGCTTGAGCGGAAGCGTGTCGCGACATATCTTTGACAATTGCCCGGCGTGATATTAATTCAAAGTATTAGCCACCTCTACCATATGGTATCCGCATATCCCATCTCAGGAAACGGAAACGCATCTTTGATAAGTCTTATCTCATCTCCCACTATGGCTATAACATCAAAACGGATCTTTGTCTCAGGTGATATGTGCGCATATTTTAAATAAAACAGCGCGGTCTTTGCGATCTTTTGCTGTTTTTTTATGCCCACTGCTTCTTCCGGAGCTCCCGATCTTTTGCCGGCTCTGTATTTTACCTCAATAAATACCAGCGTATCTTTATCGCGCGCTATTATATCTATCTCGCCCGATCTTACCCTGTAATTTCTTTTAAGTATACTGTAACCTTCAGACATGAGAAAGCGACAGGCTTTCTCCTCATGATCGGAGCCGACCTGTCGCTTGTTTTCATTTTGCTTATCAAAAGTATCCGGCATAGATATCTTATTTACTGTTTAAAGGCAGATAAGGTACCAAAGATGAAGCCATCTGAGAGATAGGCATGGTCTGTATCCAGATATGACCGGGTCCTGTTATAACCGTGTTAAACAATCCTTCACCGCCGAAAAGTGCATTCTTAAGACCGGGAACCGTCTGGACATCCATCTGGCATGTTGCTGTCATAGCAGCAAGATAACCCGTATCAAGGATCATGCTCTGACCGGGCTGTAATTCATATTCCTTGATATATCCGTCGAATTCAAGGAAGGCAACGCCCTGTCCGGATAATTTCTGCATGATAAAGCCTTCGCCGCCAACAAAGCCGGCTCCAACCTTCTTCTGGAAGTGAACGGAAAGCTCTACTCCTGCGGTTGATGCTAAAAATGCGGATTTCTGTGCTATGATCTCCTGTCCGGGAGCAACTTCAAACGCTCTGATGGAACCGGGGAAGCTTGATGCGAATGCGATCATACCGGGGCCACCCTGAGCGGTATATTTGTTCTGGAACATGCTCTCCCCTGAAAATGCACGTCCTAACATCTTGCCGACGCCGCCGTTGGAACTGGTCTCCATCTTCATATTGGGAGTCATCCAGCTCATAGCACCCTTCTCTGTGATCATGGTCTCGTTTGCATCGAGTTCACAGATTACAACCGGTAACGGTTCTCCTTCGATACTGTACTTCATGTTTTTCCTCCTTTTACATATAAAAATAAGAATTAAAATGCATAGTTAAAGTATAACTCAAAGAGGAAAAAAAGTACAGAATAAAAAAGAGCATTTTTCATATTCCCATGCTCTTACATATCATCGCAATGATCAGAAGATGCAGCGGATAGATCAAATAAAAGGTGTATTTAAGGGAAAGACCGCGCTTGCCGTTATAATTTTTTACAAGCAAAAGCGATATAAAACACGGGAGTTCATTTGGCATGATGCAGGTAAGGATCGCGCAGTTTCCAAGATGTGCCCTGTATTTCGGATCGGGAAAATCCTTTCTTAGAAACAAAAGATAGGTAAATACGATCGCAAGTATTCCGCTTGATGAGTAATCGGTGTTTAAAAACTGTGCCAAAGATGCCCCAAGCAGCGTGATAAATACATTTGCAAGCACTGTTATGGCATCGCGCTTTTCATTTGAAATATCAGTTAGGTGCTTTTTAAGAAAACCTGACGCCATATCAATTAAACAGATCGTACAAAATCCCAAAAAGAGCGTAAAGTAGACGTTCTGATACTCTTTTACAAACATGCCGCCTTTAAGTGCAAGGTCAAAGGGAATCTCTGATATGAAAGCAAAGATCAAAAGGCGGAGTGCGTATTTAAAACGGCTACGGGTATGAAAAAAGCCTTCGATAAGGCAAAAGATAAAAATCGGAAAAGCAAGTCGGCCTATCCCCCTTAAAAGCTGATAAAAAAGGGCCGGATAAAGTCCTTCGTCCGAACTTTCAAAATAGAGTTTGATCTTTTGAAAAGAAAATCCGATATCATGAAGCTGAAAATACCTTTTAACGATACCGGCCCCGATATGATCGATGATCATGAATATCATGGCGGCGATCTTAAGCGTACTCTCGGGGATGCCTTTATTTTCTGTAACGCTCACAGCGTCTTTATCTTTAATAAAACTCATGATCAGATCTTCCCGTGCTTTGCCATCTTCTCTTTGATCTTATCCATACGGTCAACAAAAACAAGGATCTCGGCTACGACTTCATAAAGCTCCGGCGGGATCATATCACCTATTTCCAGCTTGGAAAGAGTATTTGCCAGCTTATCATCCTTATGGACGGGAATGTCGGATTCCTTCGCCTTTTCTATGATCTTTTCGGCGACAAGTCCCGTTCCCGAGGCAATGACCTTGGGGGCATCTTCTTCAGGATCGTATGATAAGGCTATGGCCTGTTTTCTTTTTAACTTCTTATCTTCACTCATCTTCGCCACTTATACGTTCAAGCAGTTTACGTCCGTTGTCTTTAAGATATTTATCCCATTTCCTGTAATCGGGAAATACCCTTAATACTTCATCATAGAATTCCTTTGAATGATTCATATGCTTCCTGTGGCACAGCTCATGAACTACGACGGAATCGATAACTTCGTCAGGTGTGAGCATTAAAAGGCAGTTAAAATTAAGATTACCCTTTGAAGAACAGCTGCCCCATCTGGATCTTATCTTTTTAACACAGACGCGGCCGTAGGTAACTCCGACTAAAGGAGCATAATATGCCACTCTCTTTTTTATATGTTCATTTCCTCTGTCGATAAGGTCTTTTATCTCGCTCTTACTTAATTTTCCTTCGGAAAGTCTGCTTAAAAGCCTTAAGAGAAATTCAAATGTCCTCTCAACGCTTTTTATATCCATCGTCTCTTTGGGAGTATGGATATCTTTAAGATCGGGGCCGATCGAGATGATATCGATACCTTCTATGGCTCCCGCGAAAAGACCGCATTCAAGGCCTGCATGTATGGCTTCGATCACGGGTTTCTTTTTGTACTGCTCCTTAAATACATCAACTGCCGTCTTCCTAAGAAGCGAATCTTTTTTATATTCCCAGGCCGGATATTCTCCGGAAACTTCAACATTTCCTCCGAGGCTCTCAGTTAAGCATTTTATCTTATCAAATACTTCCTTTTTCTCGCTCTCTATACTGCTTCTTACCGAAAATGTCATTTTAACTTCATTACTTGCAGTCTCAAGAATGCCCATATTTAAAGATGTTTCAACAAGGCCGGAAATCTCAGGACTCATTCGAAGGACTCCGAATGGCATGTTAAAAAGAGCACATATTACTCTTTTTGCGGACTCTTCATCCATTTCATTTTCCATTAAAGCATTTATCTCATCATCAGATGCTTTTGAAACGGAAATACTGATATCAGGGTCGGTAACCGCAAATTCTTTTTGTACTTTCTTTTCAAAAGTACTTACAAGATCGGAAAGTTTACCGGTTTCATCTTTGGATACGGATAAATATGCCCGGGCACTCCTCGGGATCGCGTTATCTTTTAAGCCTCCGCTTAATTCCATAATCCCAAAGGATATTTGATCTGAAAGTTCATAAAGAAGACGCCCGAGCATCACGTTTGTATTAGCTCTTCCTTTATCGATCTCCTGGCCGCTGTGTCCTCCGAGAAATCCGTTAAGACTTAATCTTATGATTTCACCGGATGAGCCTGAAGCAATTCGTTTAACGGGGAGAAAAACCTTAACTGTCATTCCGCCGGCGCATCCTACCGTAAATATGCCTTCATCCTCGGAATCTATATTTATCATCATCTTAGATTTAAGCACTGAAAAATCAAATGCTGCGGCACCGAGCATTCCTATCTCTTCATCTACCGTAAATACAGCTTCGATCGGAGGATGAACATATAAGTCAGAGTCAAGGATCGCAAGGCACATGGCAACGGCAATACCGTCATCGGCTCCTAAAGTAGTGCCTTTTGCCTTAAGCATTCCGTTTTCTATATAAAGCTTAAGACCATCCTTCTTAAAATCTATATCGGCATCATCATCCTTTTCGCACACCATATCAAGATGTCCCTGCAGGATGATGCTCTCCTTTTCCTCATTTCCTTTGCTTCCGGGCTTATATATAACGACATTATTGCTGTCGTCCTGATAATATTTAAGACCTCTTTCTTTAGCAAAGTTAACGACATAGTCGCTTATCCTTTTGGTATCTCTTGATCCGTGCGGGATCGCACATATTTCCTCAAACAATTTTAAAACCTTTTCGGGCTTAAAACCCGCCGTAACATATTCCATCTATTTAAATTTCCTTTCGCGTCCTGCGTAAGCAGGAAGGTTTTTCTGCGCGGCTCTGCTTCTTGTCGAGAAAGCGAAGGCTTTCTCGTGCGCGAGCCGCGTCCTGCATAAGCAGGAAAATTCCCTGCGCGGCTCTGCGCATAAAAGAAAAAGGGAACGCGCGCAGCGTTCCCCGCATGATCACATCAATCTTATTATTTAAGTACGAGTGAATCAACAACCTGGATGAGGTTACCGATCTCGGGCTTTGTAAGCTGTGCATTGGCTCCAAGCTGCTCACCCTTTATCCTCATCTCATTATTGATTAGGGATGAGAAGATAACGACCGGGATATCTTTGGATTCATCAGTCGTCTTAATGAGCTTTGTCAGATGATGTCCGTCCATAAGAGGCATCTCGATATCAGTGATAACACACTGTACATGCTCATGTAAAGAGCCCTGATCGATACATTCCTTGATGATAGCCCAAGCTGCCTGACCGTTCTCGACATGGAGAAGATTCTCATATCCGGCCTTATGGAGACAGTCAACGATGAGCTTATTAAGAAGAGGCGAATCTTCAACAACAAGAACGGGAATATTGTTCCTGTCTCTGTGACCAAGCTCATCCACTTCAGAGACCTTAAGTCCGGTCTCGGGAGAGATGTCGGTAACGATCTTCTCAAAGTCAAGTATGATTATGAGCTCTCCGTCGATCTTAACTATACCTGTCGCCACTCCGTCTTCGGATGTGGAAACGGCTGCACCGGGCTTTATGATATCAGTCCAGGATACTCTGTGAATACCTACGACCTGATCTACATGGAATGCTATATCAAGCTTGTTAAAGTTCGTGATAATGAAAAGGCCCGAAGGATCCGATGAGCCTTTCTGGAGGCAATTCTTAAGGTCTATAGCCGTGATCATCGTATCTCTCGGCATAAATAAGCCTTCTATACTGGGATGTGAATTGGGAACAGGTGTGACTTCCGTATAATTGATGATCTCACGGATCTTAGCCACATTGATACCGTATGAATTCTCCCCCAGCTTGAATACCAGTATCTCCAGTTCGTTTGTACCGCTATCCAGTAAAATATTAGTGTCCATACCTTCTTCACCTTTCCTTACGCGCTCATAAAAGTGCATAATTAATCCCGCAATATAGTATATTTTATCATATATTATTTACAAAGAAAAGTATTTTACCAAAAAAATATCACAGCTCACCAATGAGCGAACACCTTCCGCTTTCACCGTTATATTTTATATTAAGATCAAGATCGTCAACTTCAACGCATTCGCTTTCGGGAAGGTCAACGAGCATAACAAGATCAATGCTCTCTCCCGCGTTTATATTGCCCGAATACATCGTAAAGTCGGAAAGTAAGATCGATACCATTGTATTGTGGTAAGGCCCGCTGTTAAAGGAAAGCTTAAATCTGGCTCCTTTATTTAAGATATCAAGTATCTTAGCTTCGGATGAGTTATTGGTGATCCTTAAATGGGATACCGCGATCTTGCATCCCGAAGAAGGCGTTATCGAAAAGAACATCTCATCGCCGGCATCTGCATAGCTGTCTTCAAAAGTAACTCCTGTACATTCCACACTGAAATCTTCGATATCAAGGAATGATTCAAGGTCGACGGCATTGTCCTTTGCTTCCGCTTTTCCGCCCGAAGATGCGGAATTGGAGCTTACGCTTTCTTTTTGTTCCTTCTTGGCTTTTTCTATTTCCGCTTCTCTCTCGGCTCTTCGCTTTTCCTCTTCCTCTATCTCTTTTCTGATCTTGATCTCCTGATCGATCTCATTTTCTCCGAGGAGCTTGGTTTTATAATTCTCATCATATTTAAGAAGGAGTTCGGCCATATATGTATCGACCATAAGAGTCTCTTCCTCGCTAAGGTCGGGGATCGCATTACCGCAGCCTGTAAGGACAAAGCATAAAAGCATTATTAAGATCAAAAGATTTAATTTCTTTTTCATATCATGCACTTTCTAAGGTAAAAAAGAATTCTACGCCATCATCTTTATTGAAAACACCGCATTCCTGGCCCATATTTTCAACTATGGCCTTTACTATGGATAATCCTATGCCGCTTCCGCCGTATTCCCTCGTTCTTGCTTTATCCTCTTTAAAGAATTTCTCAAAGACGTGGGGAAGAGCTTCTTCGCTTATGTGTTTCCCTGTATTAAATACGCTGACTCTGACTGTGCCGCCAAGCTTTTCAATGCCGATGCTGATTATCCCTCTGCCGTCTAAATGCTGAAGTGCATTTGTAATATAGTTATTTACAGCCTCTTCAACATAAAAATCGTCGGCATAAACATAGTAAGGCGTCTTGTCATCAAAGTCGATTATGGCATCTTTTTGCCTAATCAACAGTTTAACAGATTCCAGATAATTTGCAATAAGCTCGGTTACATTAAAGCGCGAAAAATCAACGACATCATTCCCGAATTCTATACGGTTTAAGGTCATGAGGCGCTTAACAAGCTCGTTCATCTTGTTGGCTTCATCAAGGATTATCTCGGTATATTCCTTTGCACCTTCCGGGTCATCGTTTATGCCTTCCTTTAATCCTTCGGCATAACCGATAAGAAGGGCAAGGGGCGTTTTAAGCTCGTGTGAAACATTTGAGATAAATTCCCCTCTCATCTCATCTACGGCTTCTTTTTTCTCAATATCCCTCTTCAGCTCATTATTGGCTGTCTTTAGCTCCGTTATGGTCTTTTCGAGAGTTTCGGACATGACGTTCATGGAGTTACCAAGGATTCCGATCTCATTTGCATCATGGCCCGAATATTTAACGTTAAAATCCAGATTTGCCATTCGTTCCGAGATACGCGTCAAATTCATTATGGGATCTGATAACTGCTTGGCAAAAATGAATATGAAAAAGACTCCGACGCTTGCCGCGATAAGACCCGCGATTACAAGGAAATGGTTCGCAGTCTCGGCGCTTTCCTCCATGGACTCCATTACGCAGCTTACCATGAAAAGATTACCCGAATCCAGGGCACCCCACATCTGCATATAGGTCACTCCGTCATCGGAAAGTCCGCCGTATTCTATCGTATAATCGTCGGACGATTCTATAACGGTATATTTTTCGTCATTATTTCCGAAGACCCTGTCTATAAGGATCTGGGTAAGTGAATCGATATTCGCACCGGCAGCCTCGACACGGTTGGAATTGGCATCTATTACGACAACGCTTATATTGTAGATGCTGCAAAGCTGAACAATCTTTGTCCTGAAGGATACACTGTTAACGCTGCCGTCACCGACCGCATAATTAAGCGCATCATAAGCACTCCTTAATACCTTTTCCTTATTATGCCTGTAATATCTGGGCAAAAATATCGTATTAAGGCCGACGATAACAGCTATGGTAAGAGATGTCACCGCCGCAAAGATAAGTATTATCTCATCTCTTATGGATCTGGAATTGTTATTATTCTGTCTCTTCAAATTTGTATCCCATTCCCCAGATAGTCTTTATGTAAGATCCGTAATGGCCGAGTTTGTTCCTTAATTTCTTGACATGTGTATCAATGGTACGTGCTTCACCGAAATAGTCATATTCCCATACATTATTAAGGATAGTCTCTCTCGATAGTGCCACATTCTTATGCTCGCAGAAATATACTAAAAGTTCGAATTCCTTATAGCTTAAGTCTATGAGTTCTCCGTCAACCGTGACAGTATGAGCCGTCTTATCGATCTTTATCCCGGGGATCTCGATATAGCTTATGTTGTCTTCTTCGTTCTGGCTCCTGCGAAGAACGGCTTCAACCCTGGCTACGAGGATCTTCGGAGAAAAGGGCTTGGTTATATATTCATCAACGCCGAGCTCAAAGCCTTTAAGCTCATCCTTTTCGTCGCTCTTTGCCGTAAGCATGATAATAGGGACCGCAGACGTCGTTCTTATCTCGCTTAAGACTTCATAACCGTCCATCTCGGGAAGCATCACATCTAATAATATAAGATCGATGTCCTTATTATCATAGAATATGTCAACGGCTTCTTTTCCGGTCGCTGCCTCAAGCACATCATATTCCGTTCTCTTAAGGAAATCCTTTATAAGCTTCCTCATCCTGCTCTCATCATCTACTATGAGGATCTTTTTCTTATTCATTGTTAAGTTCTGCCTCCTTTTTTCTAAGCTCGGCTTCTCTTTGTTCAAGATCTTTCTGCCAGTCGGAATACTCGTTTATGACCGCATTCCTGTAATTAATGATATTCGGATTCTTTCCGGTAAGTGTCAATAAAAACATGGCGATGATAAGAAGGACCAAAACACCGACCGCAAGATAAAGATTCTTCATTTTGCCTATGGCTTCACCGGCCTTATTCTTTGCTCTTCCTATCCTCTCATCGGCCTTGTCCTTGTATTTCTTTTCAAGAGCCTTCTGCTCTTCGAGCATCCTCTCTGTTTCTTTTTCCCATTGTGTCTTGGAATATTTTATGATAAGGGGCTTCTCATCGCTTTTTAAATATCCCTCGCCAATAAGATGCATCTGGAGATTCCTTAGATATGTAAGTCCGATCTCTGTCTCAAAGACCTCCTGATCAAGAGCTTTTATATATAAAGCCCTTACTGCGGGAAGATTATCGGGATCTAAGCGCTCATCAAGAAGACGGATCTTTTTTAATTCTCTTTCCGCCTTTTCCGCTTCTTCTTTTGTATAAAAAGCAAAGCCTTCAACAATATAAAGTTCGGGATCTTCGTTTGTGTTTTCCATTTTATTCCCTGCCGTACTTAAGCTTTAAGGTAACTATCCTTTTTACCGATTCGTCAAGCCTTTCCTGACTTATCGATCCGTCCTTAAGGCCTTCCATTATACCGTTATATGCCTCTTTATAGTTGGCTGGCATCAGTATCATATCATTTCCGGCTAAAAATGCGGTCTTAGCCGCATCGGCCGACGAATATTTCTTTGTTATAGCTCCCATGTTAAGTGCATCTGTTATAACTACGCCATTATATCCGAACCTGTCTCTTAAGATATCTGTTATCATCTCTTTTGACATGGATGCGGGAACATTTTCCTTTATCGCATTGGGCGCATTGATATGTCCCGCCATTATCATGGGCACATCGTTTTCACCCGCACTCTTAAAAGGAGCAAGCTCATATAATTCCATTTCCACAAAGGTCTTGTCGGTAGATGCTATGCCGTTATGAGAATCGGCAAGTGTTCCTCCGTGCCCCGGGAAATGCTTGTAACATCCGATTATCCCGTTATCCTTAAGACCCGTTAAAAAAGATGCAGCCATAACGGTAACCGTATTTGGATCCTCACCAAAACTCCTGTCTTTGACGACTTCATTCTTTGGATTTGTTATCACATCCGCGTCCGGAGCAAAATCAACCGAAAAGTTCATGTCATTTAAATACGCTCCTATGGTATTTCCGGCCTGATATGCTCTTTTATCATCCTTTGACATACCGATGACGGACATAAATTCGACTTTTTTTACATCCATCCCTTTGGTATCCGCGATCCTTGCGATCTTACCGCCCTCCTCATCAACCGCTATAAAGGGAGAAACAATAAGACCGCTCTTTCCGAAGGATGTTATTGAGGCGTTCAGATCCCTTACCTGATCGTTATTCCTGAAATTCTTTGAAAATAAGATGATACCGCCAACGGGGTCTTTTATCAGCCCGTTTTTAAGATCGTCGGAAAACTCCGTAACATCCTTTGCTTCCGTAAGCAATGTTTCGGGAGTAACGACAAAAAGCTGGGCGACCTTTTCTTCCTTCGTCATCCGACTTACGATATCTTCCGCTTCTTTTTCGACATTTATTATCTCCACATTAAAGTCGACGTCGCCCTCTATGCCGTCAATACTTCCCCTGTTTGAAAACTGCCAGAATTTAAAATCATACGGGGTCTGCGGATCGCTTTCATAATCGGCATACCAGATCTCATAATCCTTAAGTCTCCCCATATCAAGCAGCGCGGCCTGTCTTTCAACAGCCGCATATATGCAGGGTGTATATCCCGCGCTCTTTATCTTTTCACAAAATGCTATCGCATTATCCGTTGCGGTCTGAGCGTCTATGATATTTGCTCTTGCATCGGCATTGTCGTAAGAATATTCCTCATCAAATACGACAGGATAGGTTATGGTCTCGTTTTTTAAATTGTTAATGACAAAGTCGGCTTCCTCTTTTGCTTCTTCCTCATTTACTGCCTGGGAATAGAAATATACACCGACGTCAAGCCCGGCATCTTTGGCGTTTTTTAGGTTTTTCTTAAAGTTTTCATCTAAATTTAAGCTGCCGTCTTCTCCAAAACCTCTGAATCCAAGGCGTATGAAAACAAAAGACGCACCGGCATCCCTGACCTTTTTAAAGTCCACATTACCCTGGAATTTGGAAACATCTATGCCAAAGCGTGAAACATATCCTTCGGCATTAAAAGTCTTTTCGCTTCCTTCTGACGTAAAAACTCCGTCTTCATAAGGGAAAAAGGCAGCCTCTTCATTTATAACGGCTTCACCGGCATTTCCGTTTATATCGACATATTTAAATGTCCTTGCTCCCTCGGGTACCTCATCAGTATCCTGATCATCAATAAGAGCGTCATCGTCATCTATATCATCTGAGGTATCATCCTTAGCAACAACACTCTCGGTCTTTGGTTTAAGATCGGGAAAGGAATTATCATCCGAAACCGTCTCTTCTTTTCCGGGATCCTTATATATAGTAAAATCACTGCTGCATCCGCTTAAGAGCAAGGATATGACAGATATGACAATAAATGAAAGTGTCACCCTTGATCTTATATCACTTAATTTAGATCTCATTACTTAACTCCGGTACTTCCTATACCGCCTCTGTCTTTTCCTTCAAGCTTTTCCACTTCATCAAATACTATCTCGGGCTGATGCTCAAATATCCTGAACTGACATATCCTGTCGCCCTTTTCGATCTTCGTATCTCTCATCGCGATGACAGGCATGTAAAACCAGTCATTAGGTCCGCAGTAACTCTCATCGACGATACCGCAATGGTTGGCCTGGATGATTCCGAAGTTCTTATATGTCGAACTTCTCGGCACGATATGGGCTTCATAACCCTTGGGAAGCTGCATGGCTACGCCCAGGTTTATGAGCTTAAATTCCCCCTGTTTTAATTCCACCGACTCGGCGCTTCGAAGATCTATCCAGTCGGATTTCCCGTCTATGTACCTTAATCTTTCAACCTCATCATCGATATACTGGATCTTAATTGTCTCACTCATTTTTTCCTCCGTTTATCTGCTGCATGCGACCTTAAAAGAATAATCCACTTTGTTTTTATCCTTTTCGTAATCTTCATAAAGGATCACGGGCTCGGGAAGGCTGTTTTTATTGGTAAGATCTGCTCCTTCCTTCTCATATCTTTTAAAAGTCTTTTTTACATCGATCACTCTTTGATTCTTAGAGCCCTTCCATTGAAGGAGATTGTCTTTAAGGTCTTCTATAAATTCACCGTCAACTACGACATCAGCTTTCCTAATGAACGGTATATCTATGATATCTTCCCACGTATCGCCTGTATAGAGCCATATAGTCTTATCCGGAAGATCGCGCTTTATCTCATCTATAAGTTTTCCGACCTCATTTACATTTCCTTTATGAAGCGGATCACCGCCGGTAAAAGTTATTCCCGAGATATATGGTCTTTTTAGGATATCGAATAATTCTTCTTTTGCTTTTTCGTCAAACAAAAGCCCTCCCTCGGGATCCCATGTAAGGGGATTCTGACAGCCTTTGCAGTGATGATCACAGCCCGAGAGCCATAAAACAGCGCGCAGACCGTCGCCGTTAAGCATATCGTCTTTGGTAATATTATGGTATCTCATCACATTGACACTCTTTCCGCTATCTCTGCCATCTTTGCATCTGATAATCTGGTGTCTCCGTGAACTCTCGAATAAGCGAGATATCCGTTCATCCTGTCTATCTTTGTTAAGTTCCTGCTTCCGCAGACGGGACATTCATCCATCTCAAGCTCTTCATGTCCGCATTCCTCGCAGTAGGCAAGAGACATGTTAACGCCCTCGTAAAATCCCATATCCATGGCTCTTCTGATAAGGGACCTTACAGCATCAAGATTATAGCTTATGGGGTATTTGACATACTGGATCTTTCCGCCGTTAAAAAGATCCCAAAAGCGTTTCTCCAGATCCTGTTTTTCTATGGGAGTAATATCTTCGGCCACATGACAATGGAAGCTGTTTGATACATATTCCCTGTCTGAAACACCCTTTATAATGCCGTATTTATCCCTAAACTGCTTAACCTGAAGCCCGCAGAGATTCTCGGCCGGCGTCCCGTATATGGCATAGAGATTACCGTCTTCTTCTTTAAATTCGCCGATCTTTTTATTGATATATTCCATGACTTCAAGGGCGAAAGCTCCGTCCTCAACCAGGGATTTACCATTATAAAGTTCCTGAAGCTCATTTAATGCAGTTATGCCAAATGATGCAGTAGCACTCTTTAGTAACGGTTTTATCTTATCATGAAGTCCCAGTTTCCCGCCATAGAATCCGCCTTCGCAGAAAGCAAGAGGATTAATTGAAGCCCTCATCTCACCAAGATAAGCATAGGTCCTTATATGGATATTCCTTATCATCTGAAGATATTCGTCAAGTACTTCGTAGAAATCCCGCTCTTCCTCTCTTGCCTTTGCAAGTATCATTGGAAGATGAAGTGAAACGACACCGATATTGAACCTTCCGACAAATACAGGTTCATCATTTTCATCCTCAGGATGCATCCCGCCTCTTTCATACCAGGGGGATAAGAATGCACGGCATCCCATCGGGGATATGACCTTTTTGTATTTCTTATACATTTCGGGCACATAGCCTTCGCCGGTAAGGGAAAGCCAGTCGGGATACATGCTCTTTGCCGAGCATCTTACGCCCGCTTCAAATACATCCTCATTTATCTTACCGGGTCCGTGAAGCTCTTTATCATATAAGAATACAACCTTGGGAAATAAAACAGGCTTTTTGTGCCCTTTCTTTCCCTGGCCTTTTCGTCTTACTTCAAGAAGTGTGATGGATGCAAGCTTCTCGAATCTGTCGGTACCAAGTCCCGCGGTGACCGTAATAAAAGGATAATCTCCTCTGCTCGATGCAACGGTATTAAATTTATATTCCCAGCCTTGGAAGCCCTGTTCAAATTCCTTTTCAACATCTGACAGAGCAGTCTTGTCGGCAACATCTTCTTTGACTCCGAGACTTACATACTTATCATATCGTTTTTTATATGATCTTTCGGCATAGGGCCTTAGCATCTTATCAACTTCAGGCACCGTAAACCCGCCGTATTGCTGGCTTGCGGCAGATAATACGATATCTCCGATAACGTCAAAAGCAGTATCTAAAGTCTTTGGCTCGTTATACCAGATATTTCCCATCTCAAAGCCGCCGTTTAAGACATTTCCCACATCAAAAAGACAGCAGTTCATCGTATCACGCCTCGAGGACATATCATGCACATAGATATATCCGTCGTGACAGGCCTGGATCTCTTCTGCTGTCATGAAAAACTTCTGGTAAAGAGCCTTGTTAAACTGGTTAAAGATAAGACTTCTCTTTGTCGAAACGAGGGCGGAATCCGCATTTGCGTTCTCCCTGTCTCCGACATACATGATGGACTGACTCTTCTTATAGACATCATCCATCATTTTTACAAAGTCAACTTTATAATTTCGATAATCCCTGTAGCTCTTTGCTACCTGTGGCTTGACATTTTCAAGGGCATCCTCTACGATCGAATGCATCACAGGGATCGGGATCTCCTTCTCGCCCAGGTCATTAACCCTCGTAATGACATGACGACAGATCCTATCGATCTCCTCGTCGGAAAATTCGGTAAGAGCTCTGTAGGCACTCTTTCCGATCGCGTTAACGACCTTGCCCACATTAAAATCTTCGCGGCTTCCGTCTTTTTTAATGACCTTAACATCCTTATCCGGTCTGTAAAGACGCCCATAGTCGCGCTCTTCTTCTTCATTATGGATCTGCAATATTTCTCTCATGGCACAATCCTCGGACATAATACTACAGATATATTTTACCACATTTTGGGTATAATGTCTAAGAATA
>DMCJ01000168.1 GCA_003446735.1 Lachnospiraceae bacterium
GCTTAGCTGACCGCTCCGATAAGATCGTTTATATCTTCAACTTTGTGATCTTCCATATATTTAACGATCTCCGATGCGATGCGCTCCGATGCATAAGGATCGAAGAAGTTGGCGGCACCGACGGCTACCGCACTTGCTCCTGCGAGCATCAGCTCTATCGCATCCTCTCCGCTCATGACTCCGCCCATACCTATGATCGGGATCTTTACGGCATTATGAGCTTCATATACCATCCTTACGGCCACCGGATGGATCGCGGGACCTGAAAGTCCGCCTGTCTTATTTGCAAGCACAAACTTTCTGGTCTTAACATCTATCTTCATCCCGGTTATCGTATTTATTAGAGATATCGCATCCGCACCTGCCGACTCGGCCGCCTTTGCCATCTCCGCTATGCTCGTGACATTGGGGCTTAATTTCATGATTACGGGCTGCTTAGCCTTCTTTTTAATTTCACTCGTTATGTTATATAAGGCATCTGCTTTCTGTCCGAAAGCTATCGCTCCCTCTTTTACATTCGGACAGGAGACATTTATCTCGAGCATGTCCACATTTTCATCCGACAGTCTTTCGACAACATCCAGATAATCTTCCACCGTTTTACCGCATACATTTACGATCACCCTGGTGTCAAAATCTTTCAAAAAGTTAATGTCTCTTTTAATAAATAAGTCTATTCCCGGGTTCTGTAATCCGATGGCATTGAGCATGCCGCCGTATGTTTCCGCCACCCGGGGAGTCGGATTTCCTTCCCAGGGAATGTTCGATACACCCTTTGTGATCACACCGCCGAGCTTATTCAGATCTACAAACTCGCCGTATTCGATCCCGGATCCGAATGTTCCGGATGCCGTAAGTACAGGATTTTTAAAAGAAACATCTGCTATTTTAACTTCGGTCATTTTCATATCTCCACATCCTTTGCATCAAATACAGGTCCTTCGGTGCACACTCTGGCATTGTTCACATTTGAATGTTCATCCTTATTTACAGTCTTGCATACACAGCCGAGACAAGCGCCGACTCCGCAGGCCATTCTCTCTTCAAGAGATATGTAGGCCTTAGCTCCTATGTCTTTTGCGAAGTTTTTTACACCTCTGAGCATGGGGATCGGTCCGCAGGAATAAATCAAATCTCCATTTAACTTTTCTGCCTTTGCAGCATCTATGACATTGCCCTTTGTCCCGAAAGATCCGTCTTCGGTAGCTATCACAACCTTCGCATAAGGCTTGAATTCATCTGCCAGAAAAAGAGGTTCACTCCTGTATCCGAGTATCGCCGTTACTGATAAAGCTCCATGATCATGAAGATCCTTACACAGTTCCAAAAGCGGGGGGATCCCTATACCGCCTCCAAATACAAGGCAGTCTTTTTTGCGTCCTTCTCCCACGGGAAAACCGTTCCCAAGGACTCCGAGTATGCTTACTTCATCTCCGTTCTCATAACCCGAAAACTCTTTGGTTCCGGTATTATTCCCCGATACTCTGTATACAAGTCGGAGCTGCGCGTTCATCCTGTCGATCTGACAGATACTTATCGGACGCGGCATAAGCTTTGCCTTATCATTTGTATATAGATTTATGAACTGTCCGGGCTTTGCCTCACCTGATAGTTCCGTGCTGATCCTCAGATCATAGATCCCATCTGCCAGCTCTTTCTGTAATATGACTCTTGCCTTTTCCTTCCTCATGCTGTTTCCTTTCCGGGTCTTATTTTCGACATTTTATTCTTCGTTAAAAACTCCGTCATCATAAACGATCTTACCGTCTATTATCGTCATATATATCTTTCCGTAAAGCTTTTCTCCCTGCCAGTTTTCCTTAAGAAAAGGAGAATTCGACGACTTTGAAAACGATCTTTCGTAGATAAATTCCTCATCCGGATCGTAAAGGATAATATCTGCCGCTTCCCCCTTTACCACGCCTTTACATTTAAAACCGTAAAGCTCCGCGGGTCCCTTTGTAAACCTTTCCATCACCTGATAAAGTGTCATATGCCCCGGCTTTACCAGATTTGTTACGGCAAGCGGAAATGCGCTCTCAAGCCCGATGATCCCGCTTAAGGATCTCTTGATCGCCCCGGCTCCGGCCTTTTCCTCATAGGCGTGGGGGGCGTGATCAGTGGCTATCATGCTTATCGTTCCGTCTTTTAAACCTTCGATTATGGCCAGTCTGTCCTCTTCTGTCCGAAGCGGAGGGTTCATCTTGGCATTTGCGCCGTATTTTATGACCGCTTCTTCGTTAAGCGAAAAATGATGAGGTGTAGCTTCAGCGAATATGTTCGGATGATCGTATCTTGCTTCTCTTACGTAAGATACACCCTCTTTGGTACTTATATGCTGGATATCTATTACGGCTCCGGTCTCCCCCGCAAGACGTATATCCCTTTCTATCATACTTATCTCAGCCTGCCTGTCGGATCCGTATATCCCGTAATATTCCGAGGCTTTTCCGTGATTTATGCCGTTTTCCTTTATAAATTCAGGGTTTTCCTCATGAAATGAAAGCGGAACGTTAAGCCTTACAGCCTCCTGCATCGCTTTTCTTACAAACTCCTCATCAAGAAGCGGGATCCCGTCATCGGTAAAGCCCACAGCCCCGGCCTTTTTAAGGCCTTCCATGTCGGTAAGCTTTTTTCCTTTAAGTTCTTTGCTTACCGTTGCGCAAGTATCTATCTTTAAGGGTGTTTCCTTTGCCTTATCAAGGATGTATTTAAGAGTTTCCTTACTGTCAACGACGGGCTTTGTATTTGCCATCAGGACAACATGCGTAAAACCGCCTGCCATCGCAGCCCTTGATCCCGAAAGTATGTCTTCTTTATAAGTAAATCCCGGATCCCTGAAATGGACGTGCACGTCCGTAAGCCCGGGAGATATGTACTTTCCCTTTGCATCAATGACCTTTATCTCTTCCGCGGATGAACTTTCGTCTGTAGCTGCGGCCTCAATCTCTGCCCCATCTTCCGCCTCATCTACGCTGTATATGCAGCCATCCTTTATGAGGATGTTATATTTACCTTCTTTTTTGCTGAAAGGGTCTATGAGTGTCCCGTTTTTTATCAAAAGCATGATTTGCCCCTTTTTTTTAATTGTGTTATTATACTATGGTCAACAGATTTACGGAGGTTTAAATGATTCGATTTATAATTGTCCTTATAGCCGTCATAATTTTCCTGATCGTGAGCCTTCCGATCCAGCTTGTTTTGTGGCTGATACGTTTTGTTTCGCCTTCAGTCTGCGATACTGTATCAAGAGCCATCGTCGGCTGGGCTTTCAGGGTCTGCATTTGGTTATCAGGCGTCAGGCTTACGGTGATCGGCGAGGAGAATGTCCCCAAAGACCGTCCCGTCCTCTATATAAGCAACCACAGGAGCTTTTATGATATCATCCTTACCTACTGCCGCGTTCCGAGAGCGACCGGATATATATCAAAGAAATCTGTAAGGCGCGTTCCCTCGCTTTCCACATGGATGATACTCATGAACTGTCTCTTCCTTGACAGAGATGATATAAAGCAGGGAATGGAAGTCATCAAAAAAGCCATCGATCATATAAATAACGGCATTTCCATCTACGTATGCCCCGAAGGTACCAGGAATAAGACAGACGAGCCTATTCTTGATTTCCATGCAGGCACATTTAAGATCGCAGAGCGTACCGGATGCACGATCATCCCCATCACGATGGTAAACAGTGAGCAGATATTCGAGGCTCATCTGCCTAAGATCAAAAGCGCCCATGTCATTCTCGAATACGGTAAGCCTATCGAGACAAAGGACATGTCAAGGGCTGAGAGGAAACAGGTTCCGGGAATGACTCATGATATCATAAAGGAAACCTACCTTAAAAATCTTTCTCTTGTATGATCTTTAAAAGTTCTTCAAAATGCATTCCGTGAGACGCCTTGAATAATACGGCGTCTCCTTTTTTTATATATTTATCGCTGACCGCGATAAAGTCTTCCTTGGTCGCAAACCACTTTACAGTAGTTTCGGTTTCGATCTCTTTATCCTTTTCTATTTCATCCCTGATGCCGTTCTTAAGCGCATATTTTGCCCCCTCATATATATCCTTTGAGAGCTCGCCTATGCATATGATGACATCGGGCCTGTTCTTTCCGGCATAAAATCCGGTCTCGTAATGAAGTCTCTTTTCTTCATCTCCGAGTTCAAACATGTCGCCGAGCACTGCCACTTTACGCTCATTTGCAGTCATAAGAAGATCTATGGCCGCCTTTACGGCTTTAGGAGATGCATTATAGGTCTCATCTATAAAAGTCATACCCTTCTGACGGATGATCCTTCCTCTTCCGGGAAGCGCCGCCGCCTCACCTATACCCTTAAAGATATCTTCCCTGTTCATACCAAGTACTTTACCGACCAATGCGGCTGCCGCGGCATTTATCGCCATGTGCATACCGGGTATGGGGAGGTGTACCTTTCCTTCTTCTTTATCAATAACAAGCGTTATGTCGCTTCCGTATATACCTTTTTCTTCTACATCTTTTAAGAAGACGTCCGCATCCTCGTTTTTAACCGAAAATCCGTATACTTTCTGCCTGCTCTTTCCTTTAAGCTTTATAAGCTGATCGTCATCTTCGTTGATGATGATAAAGGCTCCATCTTTCATATGAGCGATGACCTCGGTCTTGCCTTTGAAGATGCCTTCTCTCGAACCGAAATTGCCGATGTGGCTCTCGCCTATGTTTGTATAGACCATGATATCGGGAGCTACCATATCCCCGAGAAGATCCATCTCTCCGTAGTGATTGATACCCATCTCTACGATAGCGGTCTTTACCGACGGATCGACCGCGCATATCGTAAGCGGAACTCCGATGCCGTTATTGTAATTTCCCTGTGTCCTGGATGCGTTAAAACCGGCGGATAATACGTTATATATCATTTCCTTCGTACTCGTCTTGCCGACGCTTCCGGTGATTCCTATAAAGACAACACCTCTATCCTGGAGCTTTTTCCTGTAGGCCTTAGCTATCATCTGGAAAGCCTTAACGCTGTCATCCACAAGGATGTATGACCCTTTTGGAGCAACAAGTTCTTTTTCACTGAGTACGCAGAGCGCTCCCGCCTCAAAAACAGACGGGATATAGTCGTGGCCGTCGTTGTTATCGCCTTTAATGGCAACAAAGAGCCAGTCCTTTCCGATCATTCTCGAGTCTCTTTCGACTCCTTTTATGATCTTTTCCTTATCTTCCTCTTTTCCGAAAAATCTTCCGCCGCAGGCATTTATCGCCTCGGCAACAGTAAAATCATCCATTATCCGACCTTCTTAATCATATTTGTTAAGCGACAGCTCCACCAGTCTCTGGCAGAGCTCATCATAATCAATGCCGACAGCCGCAGCCTCCTGAGGTATGAGCGAAGTAGGGGTCATGCCCGGAAGAGTATTGGCTTCCAGGCACCAGACATTCTCATCTTCATCCACGATGAAATCCATCCGCGCATATACCATGAGTCTGAGCGCCATGTAGGCCTCTTCAGCTGCCTTTTGAACCTTTTTTGTAAGCTTGTAACTGCAGTCCGCGGGGCAGATCTCCTGTGTGGCGCCGGGCTGGTATTTATTTTTATAGTCATAATGGCCGCTCTTAGGGATTATCTCCACTATAGGAAGAGCCTGACCGTTTAATACGGCGCAGGTCATCTCGCGGCCTTTTATGAACTGCTCGATCACAACGTCGTTCTCATAGGAAAAGGCTTTGTTTAACGCATCTGTAAGTTCCTCTTCCTTATTAACGAAGTATACTCCGACGCTCGAACCTCCGTGGCTGGTCTTGACAACGCAGGGGTAGATTATATCTCCTATCCTTAAAGGTCCGCCCTTTTTTACCGAAAATCCCTTGGGCGTCCTTATATCCGCCGCCTCGAATACGGCTTTGGTAAGGCCCTTATCCATCGCCATTGCACTTGATACATAATCCGTTCCGGTATATTTTATACCGAGCAGATCGAGAGTCGCCTGGATACGTCCGTCCTCGCCGTTCATTCCGTGGAGAGCCAGAAAGACTATATCCGCCATCTTGCAGAGCTTTAAGATGTTCTTTCCGAAGAATCCGTCCTCGCTCCGCCCTCTTATGACCTCAAAATCCTTTATATCGGGAGAGATCTCTCCGATGTTCCTGATGCCTTCGCTAAAATCCCTGTCCAGTGAAAAAACGTTTTCAAGCTCGTCTTCGCTTAAATCGATCCCCATAAAGACATCCGCCAGTACAACATCGTGGCCTTTTCTCTTTAACGCCTTATAAACACCCGTCCCGGAAACTAACGACACGTCTCTCTCCGTGCTGTTTCCTCCTGCCAAAACCAAGATCTTCATTGTCCGGCCTCTCTTTCCTCAATCTCTTTGATCACATATAAAAACGCACCCATATTTCCGCCGTATTCCCTTCCGGATAAAGATGATCCGGTCTTGTTCGCGCCGAAATAATAATGCATCGTATCGCTCATTATATCAACATATTCCCTGCTGATGACAGTCTGCTCGATAACACATGTTATGTAGAGCATGTCGGCCATATCATTAAGGTCTTTATCCCTGCCTATTATATAGAATTCGCTGCCGTATGTATTATCACAGTAGGCCCTTGCCAAAGACAGAATGCCTTCCATCATCTCGCCGCATATATCTATATCCGTATCATGTACAGTGGAAAGATACATGAGCGCTCCGCTTAAATAAGCATCATCATCTGTCTTTATCGCGCCTTCATCCTTCATCTTTTCATAGAGCTCTAAGATCTTTTCGTGATACTTTTCCTCTCCGGTCTCCTTATAAAGCGAAGCAGATGCAAGGAACATAAGGCGGTCATTTTCCATGCTCTCTCTTCTCGAGGTTATATCACTTATCTCTCCATAGAGTCTTTGGGCATCCTTTAAATATGCCGCGGCTTTTTCTTCCTGCCCGCGCTTACTTAAAAGCCCGTAATAGCTGACCTCGGCAGCGAGCCTGAACGTGATATCATCCTTGGCATCGGTGATATCATTATAGGAAATGGTGGCTTCACCGTTTACAAGCCTGTCGGCAAGCTCATCCTGAAAAGCCTTTATCTCACTGTCCGCGCCATAGCTCTCTTCGATCCTGCAAAGCCAGAGGAGCTTTTTGGCCGTATCGTAGATAGTCCCGTCCCTGCCCGGATCTTTCATGTTGTCAAAGATGATCTTCTGCTTTATTAAAGATACATCTTTACCAATCCTGAACGCATAGGATCTGCCTATAAACGGCGCTTCTATATAATATTCGCCCTCGGTCTTTACATCAGAAAACCGCCCCATACAGACATTTCCCTCGGATGAGGAAGTCATTGTGCCGGTGAATACGGTCTTTCGGGTCTTTTTATCTACAACATAAAATACATCGGACTCGTTCTTATCTGCCTCATCCCTTAAAAAGAAGCATTTCTTCTCTTCACCCGGAAGGTAACCTTCCCTGTCGATAAGGACTGTCGGATTTTTGCCCGCATCAGCGGATATGTTATATTTATTTAAATATAATGAAAATGCTCCGGCGATAAAAAACAAGATCACCGAAAACAAAATTGTCTTTTTCATACTGTATACAAGTATACCATATAATCATTTTAAAAGAAATACGAAAAAACGCGAACCCGCTGAAGGTTCGCGTCTTTTGTGTGATCTGTTTTGCTTAAACCGCCAGATCCATCTGCTGGATCGTGCCTACATTGCCGTTTTCGTATAAGAATATCCCCGAGGATCTGAGCATACCGTTTGTATGATTATCCTTTAAGGAATTCATCGAAAACTGAGTGTCGGCCTTCCTTAAACATATGGCTCCGACTCCTGCTTCCTTTAGATAATAAAGCTCATCGTTTCCTTCCGGGTCTTTGGTCCATATCCGGAGTTTGGAGAATATCTCATCATTTTCGTCTATCCATCCGTTATGATCTTCGTCATAGATCATAAGATCGGCAAACCCGTCTCCGCTCTTTGTTCCGAAAAGCTCGGTCCCGTCATTTATCAGACCGTCTTCATTCTTATCAAGCGCCAGATACCCGCTGCCTTTATTAAGGAGCGAAACATCTTCACTGTTTCCGTCTCCGTCAAGATCGAACTTAAACTTCTGATCGGAAAGACCGGCCAGATTATTGTTTAAATTGATAACGAGCGGGTCCATCATGCCCACGATCTCGGCGATCTCCTTAGTCTGATAATACTCTTCAAAACTTCTGGACATCGTAAATGCGAGATTAAAATTGATCTCCCTTCCGTCGGCAGTCTTTACGGTCCCGACAGTCGAAAATTCAGTCTCTTCGAATTCACCATAGTACTCCTCGTATGAGGTTTCGATCCTCATCATGCTCTGTCCGGCGCCCATAGATGAAAGGCCCTTAAATCCGTCGCCGACGCTGTCTCTGTACTTTCCTCCGAAGAGCCAGTAGAGGATATAATGCATACATTGCAGTTTGATCTCCTCTATCGAGCGCATTTCATCATTATACGTATAGTCACTTAGATTCCTCATTCCCGGAACCTGAGTCTTAACGTTTTTTACGCGCTCATCAACTTCTTCCTCTCCGGCTTCCGACTCCAAAAGGTCCGAAAAGCCGTTTAATTTTCCTTCCCTGGTCTGTCCTCTTTCCTTAAGAGCTGCAGATACTCCCAAAGATCTTGAGGACCTTGCTTGAAATTTTCTTGCGGATTCCATTCCTATTGTACTGGAATCGATCTTCAATAACACCTTCCTCTCCGTGTTTTACCTTTACTTGGGATCTGTATGCCTATCCGGCCCTCTAATTCGGATATTACGCATCAAACGTCTTTACGTTTTCAGGCGCAAAAAAGAGAGGTACTACTATCCGCACCTCCCTGTGCATAAACAAATCCCTGTACTTACTTTATCGGTAAGCACAGGGATTTTGATAACCTTTTATTTTACTTTATGATGCTTATGATGCTCATACTCTGTTGTAATTGATAAGACATCCCTTAAGAATGATCTGTCTCTCCTCATCGGTAAGATC
>DMCJ01000019.1 GCA_003446735.1 Lachnospiraceae bacterium
GGCCATGTCGTTATAAAGGCCTTTAACAGGGAAAATGCATCGATAGAAAAATTCAGACAGACGAACGATAAGCTCTACGAGTCGGCGTGGAAATCCCAGTTCATTTCGGGTCTCATGCATCCGATAATGATGTTCATCGGTAACTTAAGCTATGTGGCGGTCGCGCTCCTTGGAGGCGTGATGGCCATAAAAGGCAGGATATATGTTGGCCAGATCCAGGCATTTATCCAGTATTCGAGGAACTTTACCCAGCCCGTGCAGCAGATCGCGCAGGTCATGAACATGGTCCAGTCTATGGCAGCGGCAGCTGAAAGAGTATTCGAATTCTTAAACGAAGAGGAAGAGGATCAGGAAGTTAAAGATGCAGCCGATGTAACGAAGGTGACGGGCGAAGTGACCTTCGATCATGTTAAGTTCGGATATGAAAAAGATAAGACGATAATAAAGGATTTCTCGGCCTTCGTTAAGCCGGGAGAAAAGATCGCGATAGTCGGGCCTACGGGTGCCGGTAAGACAACGGTCGTAAAGCTTTTGATGCGCTTCTACGATGTGGATGAGGGAGCGATAAAATTAGACGGTCGCGACTTAAGAGAATTTAACAGGCGCGAGCTTCGCGACGCCTTCGGCATGGTACTCCAGGATACATGGCTCTTTAAAGGCAGCATAATGGAAAATATCCGTTACGGTCGTCTCGATGCGACTGATGAAGAAGTAATAGAGGCCGCCAAGGCAGCCCATGCACATCACTTCATAATGACGCTTCCGGGCGGATATGACATGGAATTAAATGAAGATGCGAGCAATGTAAGCCAGGGCCAGAAGCAGCTCCTTACGATCGCACGCACCATCCTTGCCGATAACAGGATCCTTATCTTAGATGAGGCTACATCCAGCGTTGATACGAGAACGGAAGTAAGGATACAAAAGGCCATGGACAATCTCATGGAAGGGCGCACGAGCTTTATCATCGCGCATCGTTTATCCACGATCAGGAACGCCGATCTTATACTTGTTATGAAAGACGGCGATATCATAGAAAAAGGAAAACACGAAGAACTACTTGAATTGGGCGGCTTCTATGCCGATCTTTACAATTCGCAGTTTGAAAAGCTGGCAGGTTAAAATGGACAGGATAATATCAAAACTGATACTTTATTCATCAGCTAAAAATGACAGGGTGCTTAGGGATATTGCGGATATAGCGTCACAGATAAGAGGAGCAGGTTACGGCGGCGGAAGTTGCAATGGCGGAAGTGGCGACGGCGGTTGCAGCAGCGGCGAAAATGCCGGCGGCGGAAGTTGCAGCAGCGGTGGTGGAAAATACTTCGGATTTGACAGGGAAGCGCTCAGAAACAAAGCCTACGATCGTGTTCACGACATACTCGTGACAGGGACGGACTATGCTTTTGACAAAAATCTCTGGCATGACTATCTGACTCTTCTCCTTATCACGGATGAAAATCCGTTTACGTTAACGAGCGAGAAGACCGGCGCGAAGGACGGAAGTGTCAATCATTTTGCGTTAAATGATTTTGCGGCTTTCATGGAGCTGTTTAAATACGATTTTTCTGATATCGAGAAAGCTCTTGATATCGATTGCTTTTCGACTCTTTCCGATTACAGGGCGATCACTAAGCCTGAGCTTATGTATAACAAAAATGTGAGCGAAAAGGTAAGGGCGCTTTCAGATAAGCTTTCCAAGGCAAAGGATCCCCAGGAATTTTTTGATCATGTGACCGGATTTTACAAGGACTACGGAGTCGGGATGTTCGGTCTTAACAAGGCTTTCAGGATTGAGAGCGAAGGAAAAGGAAAGCAGAGCGAAGTCATTTTCACACCCATAAACAATATGGACCGCGTGCTCTTATCCGATCTTATCGGATACGAGATCCAGAAGCAGAAGCTGGTTGAAAATACCGAGGCTTTCGTCGAAGGAAGAGCAGCCAACAACGTCCTATTGTTTGGTGACAGCGGGACCGGAAAATCCACGAGCGTAAAGGCGATCGTAAATGAATTCTACGACCGCGGCCTTCGCATGATCGAGATATATAAGCATCAGTTCAAGGATCTTTCTTCGGTGATCGCGAAGATAAAGAACAGGAATTACAGATTCATAATCTTTATGGATGATCTTTCGTTTGAAGATTTTGAAGTGGAATACAAATTCTTAAAAGCCGTTATCGAAGGAGGAGTTGAAACCAAGCCAGAGAACGTGCTCATCTACGCGACCTCAAACAGAAGACATCTGATAAAGGAAAGCTGGAATGATCGAAATGATGTAGTTCATATAAACGGAATGCATAAATCGGATACGATGGAAGAAAAGCTTTCGCTCGTAAGCCGTTTCGGCGTAACGATAAGCTATTCAAAGCCTACGCCTAATGAGTTTTACGATATTGCTTTAGGACTTGCTAAGCGCGCCGGGATAAGATTAAGTGATGAAGAAATAAGGGCCGAGGCCAATAAGTGGGAGCTTGCTCACGGCGGAATCTCTGGAAGGGTAGCGCGCCAGTTCGTGCATCATCTGCTCTCGATCTCAGCAGATAAGTAATGATTTTTTTACTTATAATGCACGTTATATAACGCCTATAATAAGTTGCAAAATATACATTCTATATAATGACTACAATGTGTGCTGCGCGAACTCCTCATACTTCCTATATAACGTCCACGATATCTACCGCGCCAACTTTCTTAAGGTCGATGAACTTATCGCCGATCTTAACCGTGGGCTTGGAGTAGGCGATCGGATTTATGAAGATGATGTCGCCTTCGAGGCCGTTCGATAATTTGACTCTCTGGTTAAGGAAGGTATTTACCGTATTTTCAAGGAAAGTCATTAAAAATCCGGGATCATATCTCTGAAGTCCGTCGTCTTCGAAATATTTGATGACCGTGAAAGGACACATCGCTTCGCGGTAGCTTCTGTTGCTGGTCATCGCGT
>DMCJ01000219.1:0-4565 GCA_003446735.1 Lachnospiraceae bacterium
CACACGCGGCTTTATTATACTAACATTTTGATTTGACGTTGTCAACGTATTTTTTTGAAATTCATACACTTTTTTTAGAAAAGATAAAAGCGGTCCTAAGGACTACCCTTCGGGCCGCTTCTATGTTTAATCTTGACATAGATCAATGGAGCAGACTCAAAAGTCCTTCAGGCATTTTGTTAGCTTGCGCCATCATGGCCTGTCCTACTTGCTCCAGAATATTGTCATTCATATGTTTAACCATTTCTGTTGCCATATCAGTATCTCTTATACGTGACTCGGCAGCATCCGTATTCTCAGCAATATTTGCCACATTATTTATCGTATGTTCCAATCTGTTTTGCTGAGCACCAACATGTGATCTCATCTTACTGGTTAATTCCGTAGCACCTGCGATCATATCGATCGATTGCTTAGCCTTCTCGACTGAAGTAACATCTACTGTATTAATTCCAAGAACTGTGGGATTCATTTTTAAAACA
The DNA here is from genome assembly GCA_003446735.1 of Lachnospiraceae bacterium. Taxonomy (GTDB): domain Bacteria; phylum Bacillota; class Clostridia; order Lachnospirales; family Lachnospiraceae; genus UBA2882. The sequence continues at coordinate 483 of DMCJ01000219.1, forward strand.
GTAAGATACATTCCGTTTTCTTTTTCCGGGCCGCTATGTATCCACAGATCATAGTGTGGAATAGTATCTGATTCTACCCCTGCTATTTCAGCAAAATTAACTGCGCCCGAATGAGTCGAGTTTGTATACTTTGTAGCAAACGCTGTTTCAGCCTGATTTTTTGTAGTATAAGCAGTTCCATTAGCCGCTACGACAAGTTTAGTATCACTGACCTTAATAAGATCATTTGAATGACTTACTTTAATACCGCCCAGATCGGATGACCCACTATAGGTCGGGTGGTTTGCAGACACATAATCATATAATCTATTTAAAACATCGGAACCCGTTGTACATCCGGCTATACCTATTTGATAATGATGTGGGGTACGGTTGGCAAGCGTATCAACGCTACTTGAATTACTGTTGTTAAATGTAAAACTAAATTGTTCTTTACACCCAACACTGCATTCGAACGAAAACGTCTTGCCATATAGTTTTTTTATCTTTTCTTCATTTAAACCGGAAAAATCCAATGATGCCGAAGCGTAATACTTACCGTTCTTTTCATAAGCTTCGCTGATATATCCTTTAGATGCGGACGGAGATTCTATTAACGACATTGCCCCTTCGCCCTCATTCAATTTCTCTCCAGTAAATATCGGGAGTCCGTTAAATTCGGTTTCCTTACTTATCCTGTCTATTTCGGCAGTAAGTTGAGTTATTTCGCCCTGTAAATACTGCCTCTGTTCCTCAGAATATGTACCGTTAGCAGCCTGAACACTTAATTCGGTCATTCGGTGAAGCATATCATTTATTTCCGCCAAAGCGCCATCTGCAACCTGACATAAAGAAATTCCGTCCTGACAATTTCTCTCACCCTGACGGAGTCCTCTTATGCTTCTCCTCATACCTTCAGAAATAGATAAACCAGCCGCATCATCCGCAGCACGGTTGATTCTATACCCGGAAGAAAGTTTTTCGGATGTCTTCATTCTTCTGCCGCCAACTATGCCATACATACGATTGGCATTCATGGCTGACATATTGTGCATTATAATTCCGGCGTTAGACATATAATGACCTCAAATAATTCCCACTCTAACAACTACACATAATATATATCGGTCATCATTCTTTTTTCATTAGTAGAAAGAGGACCATCGGTATCTAAACGATTTCCAATGATCCTCTTGCAATTCCATATTTATCACATAGATTTTCAAACTCAGCCGAGTTTACAAAACCGGCCAATATACTTTCTCTGCTGTCACCTCTGGCAAGCGCTGCCAGCCAATTAGCCTTCCACCCTCATCAGCTTCTCTCCCAAGAGCCTGGGTATACATTCTTCCGACAAATTGCCTTACTTTTTCCTTCGCCTCATCATTTAGTGAATTAGGATAAAGAGTTTCGCTCATTTTTATGTTATGACCAATATCGTACTCATATGAAGCACTATATTCAGTAACTGTAATCTTGTTTCCTCGTATGGTCGCTCCTTTGAGTTCAGAAATCCTTTTTGAATCAAATCCCGGATACTGGGAAAGATCTATAACCTTTCCAAAAAAATGAACATACGAATACAGGGAAATATCAGATACTTTTCTTAGATTATCCAGATTTAATGAAAGCAATTCATTACTGGAACAATATACCGTTTCCAAAATCCTCTTTCGGATTCTCTTCCGATCTTTAGTATTTCCTATTTATCCTTTTCTCCAGACGGTAAATAAATCATTCCGATCCGGCTATCTTACCCTCGGGAAGATACTTCTTTATCTTGGTCAAAAGCTCGTTGCTGTCTATTGGCTTTGAAAGATAATCGTTAAATCCTTCGGACAGGTATCTTTCCTTGGCACCGATTATCGCATCGGCAGTCATGCAGATGACGGGAGTCTCAATATTTTCTCCGCCTTCCTGCGACCTAATACGCTTAAGGGCCTCGGTTCCGTCCATGTTGGGCATACGCTGGTCCATGAGGATGATATCAAACACCTTTTCCTTTGTAAGCGCAAGGGCTTCTTCTCCGGATCTGGCCGTATCCACCTGCATCTGAGTCTTTTTAAGAAGACCTCTGGCTACGGTTATGTTCATCTTCGTATCATCGACTATAAGAACGCGGGCATCCGGGGCATTAAAGAGAGCCTTATTGACACTCTCACCGTTAACATCCTTTTCGAATCCGGTCTTACTATCACCTATGGGCTCGTTTGAAACGATCCTCTGCGGTATCTCTATGGTAAATACGGAACCTTCTCCGTAAACACTCTCAACTTTAATACTTCCGTCCATCATGGATAAAAGCTGTTCGGAAATGGCAAGGCCGAGGCCTGTACCTTCCACAGTACTGTTTTTCTCCATCTCCAGACGCTGGAACTTACTGAAGAGTCTGTCTATATCTTCTTCCTTTATACCGATCCCCGTATCCTTGATATCGATGATAAGGCGGATCATATTTCCAAAGCCTTCTCTTTCGTCCTTCTTTCCACGGACAGTCATCTTTACATAGCCGGCATCAGTATATTTAACGGCATTTGAAAGGATGTTCGTGATTATCTGGCGGATGCGCACTCTGTCTCCGTGCAGTCTGTTCGGAAGGCTTTCATCGATATCCGCCGAGAAATCAAGGCCCTTTTCTTTTGCTTTAAAAGATATCATGTTGCTTACATCATTAAGAAGCGCATTTAATCTGTAATCCGATTGAACAAGCTCCATTTTCCCGGCTTCGATCTTGGAAAAATCAAGTATGTCATTTATGATCGATAAAAGATTTCCTCCGGCACTCTGTATATTACCGGCATATCTTCCTATATTATCAAACGAATCCTTAACACTTCCCTCGGTTTCTTCGATCTTTTTCCCTGCATCATTACACTCCGAGATGATCATCTCGTTAAATCCGAGAACCGCATTTATGGGCGTACGGATCTCATGTGACATATTTGCAAGAAACTGGGATTTGGCTTTATTGGCATCATCGGCCGCCTGCTTCTGGACCTTGAGCTCATCCATGTATCTGTAATGCTCGGTATCATCCGAAAAAGAGTAAAGCGTTCCGACATCCTTTCCGTCCATGATGACCCTGTCGGCCTTTGGAGTATATACTTTATCTCCCATCCTTATGGGCTCGCCGCCCCCCGCCATCTCATCAAATGTTTCCACGAGAGAATCCTTGGTCTTTTTATCGGGAACAAGCGCTGGGAATATCTTCTTTGCCTGATTATTGGAGTAAGAGATCTTGCCTTCGGAATTTACTACGACTACAGCTTCGGAAAGCTCATCAACCACGAAATTCTTGGCTGCCGCGGTCGCATCGAGCATTTTATATTTGATGATGCCTATCAGCATAAATATGGTACAGATAGCATAGCCTATTATCATGACATCAAAGATCCTGGCTAACGGAACAAGCTTAAAGAAGTAGATGACGTATGTCGATCCGACAAAGAATATCGCTATCACCATCATCAGATATCGTTTTTTCGCTATGCCGTTTTTTTCTTTTATGAATGCCCTCGTTATTATGACCATGCCGCTGACTACATATATAAGGTTCATCGCAGTCAGGAGATAGTATAATACGCCCCCTGTATGAATGAGCTTGGGGAAGTCACCTTCCATGACAAATTCCATATAATTATAGTAAAGGTTGGTTTTCTCAAGATTTAATATCGTAAAATAGATGATCATATGGATGAGAGCCGCTATCGTCCTTAAGATCCCGGGAATGTAAAAATCGCACAGTTCGGCTATAAATAAAATAAGGGCATAGCCTATCCAGATACGCCCTAAATATCCCAGCTTCAGCGCAACCACATAGTTCTCCTGGTTGGTGGCATGGAGCTGCATTAAATATCCCGTATTATAAACCAGGTTGGCAATACATGAAAAAAGAAGGTATGAATGGATCTTGCTGTTACCTTTTCTTAAAGCGAACCAGCATACCGTAAAAAGACCGAGTATTGTAAAATACAGAAGAAAGATCACAAAATTATACATATTTGGCACCCTTCTTTCAGAAACGACCCGCTATTGTAAAAAACGGCCCGGAAAACTTCCGAGCCTCTTCTACTTGTCACGGAGAAGGAGGGATTTGAACCCTCG
>DMCJ01000219.1:4636-7626 GCA_003446735.1 Lachnospiraceae bacterium
CCTACTCCCTTTCCAGGGGAGCCCCTTCAACCTCTTGGGTACTTCTCCAAAAGCCTGTTAAACATGCCGCTTATATAAGATATCACACTTTTTTCCTTCCGTCAACGAAAAAATATCTTACAGCACTTTCTCAGCGACAAGCTTGTACCACCCGTGAACTTCCACTTCACCGAGAATCCTGAATCCGTTCTTCTGCCAGAAGTGGGTTGACTGGGGATTTCCTTTATCTATAGCCAGATGCACGGCCCTGATCCCCGATGCTCTCAGATATGCCAGGACTTCGTTTACGATACCGGACCCTTCACCCTTTCCCTGATACGAAGCATTCATCATAAAAAAACCGATATAAGCGATATCCTTTGCCGGATATCCTTCAACAAGATCCATGATCGCAACAAGCTCGTCTCCGTCAAAAAATCCAAAATAATACTTATCTGACGGATCGGTCCTTGGAGGCGCAACACTCATATCGCGAAGTATCTGCTTCCTGATCGGCTTTGCTTCCGTATATTTATAGAACTGCATATTCTTCTGAACAAGATCCAGGATGAGCTCTATATCCGAAGGCGTCAGGATACGGGTCGAATATTTTTCACTTAATCTGCTTATATCAAACATACCCATATATTACCACATTTTAAGCATTACCGCCACAAAAAAAGGCTGTCGCCATGATGCTTTTTATCATCTAAAGCGACAGCCCCATCATACTTATTATATTTAAGATCTTATTTATGAAAGCTTGAAGAATGCAATGGCATCACTCATTTCTTCGTTGACCGTACGCATCTCCACTGTAGAAGACTGTGTATCCGTACAAGCCTCCGTTACGGTCTGGCAGGATGCGGCAACTTCCTGTGCGGAAGCACCCAGCTCTTCGGAGATCGCTCCGAGGTCGGTAGTGGTGCTTGTCAGCTCGTCTTTGATGTTGTCTAACGTTTCCGCCATATGACGTATCGTTTCGATCTCATTGATGGATGCTTCAACGGAATCCGAAAGTATGTTGAACTTCTCCTGAGCCTGCTCGATATCTATCTGCTCTTTGCTTATTACTTCGGATACGCGGTTGGATATACCGACAGTTCCGTTTGAGAGTTCTATGACATTTTCTATTATCTGACGGATCTCCTTTGCCGATTCGGCGGAAGAATCCGCAAGAGATCTGATCTCATCGGCAACAACGGCAAATCCGCGTCCCGCTTCGCCGGCCCTTGCTGCCTCAATGGAAGCGTTAAGGGAAAGGAGATTGGTCTGGGATGCTATGGATTCGATGGCCGTAATGGCTGAACCTATATCCACTATTGCCGAGTTCGTCTCGTTGATCTTGCTCGTGATCTCATTCATGGCAGTCACGGATTCGTTAGCACCCGCAAGAACCGATCCCATACATACGGTTGCTTCGTTATTGGCATTTTTGATCGTCTGGGATGCCTCATGCAGATTCTGGACGTTATTGTTGAGCTGTTCTATGTTCTCTCCGAGATCGCCTGCCTTCTCTGCCATTATCTGCGCACTTGACGCCACGCTCTGGGAGGTCTGTGCCACTTCATTTATTGCGGAGTTTATCTGGGAGATCGACTCAACGTTATTTCCGGTCTTACCGTCTACATTCATGATCGACCTGTTAAGCTCATCTGCTGCCGCATGAACGGACTTCATGGAGCTTGCGAGGGCATCACGAAGTGTAAGGAAAGATCTTAATATGCTGGTTGTCTCTATTACATGAGTCTTGGCATCACACTCTGCAGTTACGTCGCCGGTGCTTAATTTATCAAGTGCATCCGAAACCTTTATAAGAGGAACCGATATCTTTCTTTCGAGCCAGAGCGCTATCAGTACGAACAGCACGATACATACGATTATGATCATCACGGTAATGTTCCTGATCTGTGTCACGCCGGAAAGAACATCCGCTTCATCGGCCGTAAGAACGGCAATATAAGAATCATCCTCTCCGATATAGTAACCTGCATATTTGATTACGCCTTTATATTTGTACTCGATAATGTTGGGATCCGGATGTTTCCCTTCGGCAAGTCCTGCCACAAGGGACTTTACGGCATCATTCTCTACGGGATTTCCTATCTTGGATTCATCCGGATGATGCAGCATGATCCCGTTTCCGTCAACGAAATAGATATATGAGCTGGAAAGATTAAGCCTTGAAACATCCGAAAGCAGCTTAGCTATATCCTGTACGTAAAATGCGCCTCCGGCAAATCCGATCGGCTCTCCGTCATCATCAAGTATCGGAGTGTATATCGACATAATGTTCTGCCCGGACGCGGGGCTTTCCATAATACCGGTATTAAACACACCGTCGGATGCGGAAAGCATGGAATCCTGAAGGGACGTAAGCCTGTCTCCTTCTCGAAGCACCATGCCGATAGCGCCAACGTTCGGATGTGTCATAACCTGGGAATTCCAGTCGGCAATATAAAGACCTTCCCATCCGTTTAAGCTTCCGAAATAATCAAGTGTATACTGCTGAGCCGCTGCGGCAAGATCAGCATCACCGGGATTTTTAAGCGCTTCCTTTAAGATGGGAGCGGTCGCATATCCCTTCAGAGCCTCCTTGTTTTTATTAACTACAGTATCAAAAGAATTACCGACTCCTTCAACCACCTGGACAAGTGAGTCGTGAGTGTAGTTCTTGATCTCTGCCCTGCTCTTTACCGTAGAAGCAATCCCGATCGTGATCGCTGATACAAGAAGCGGGATAAGCGCAAATAAAAGAAGCATCGCCCGCATACTGATACCGGATGCTCTTCTTTTGACGGTACCGGCTGATGCCTTTGATGCTTTAAGTTTTACTGAAGCCATAATTACACCCTCCTTGGTTTGCTATACTGATATCTATTATATAATATTATCGCTCAATTATTCAAGCCCCAAAAACATTCTTATCTACACGCAAATACAACAAAACCGCAAAGTCCCGGATTGAGACTTTACGGTTTACGGATAAGCGGAGAGGATGGGATTCGAAC
>DMCJ01000129.1 GCA_003446735.1 Lachnospiraceae bacterium
CTGACCTTCAAAAGAAGAGACGATGACAGGGTCGTATTAAAGTCGGATGATGAGAGTCTTCCCACGGATAAGGACAATCTTATTATAAAGGCCTGTGATCTGTTCTTTAGTGAGCTGGGATCCGGGTATGGCCTTGACATCTTTCTTAAAAAGAGTATCCCGACCGCGGCCGGACTTGCGGGCGGAAGTTCGGATGCTGCAGCGACTTTAAAAGCGCTTAATAAGATGGCGGGAGATCCTTTTGATGATGAAGGATTAAGGAAAATGGGAGTTAAGATAGGAGCCGATATTCCTTTCTGCCTTATGGGAGGGACGGCTTTATCTGAAGGCATAGGCGAGATCCTGACGCCGCTTCCTTCGCCGCGCCGGGGAAATGAGGAAAGATTTATAGTGATAGCAAAGCCTCCGGCAGCAGTTTCCACCGCTTTCGTCTACAAAAACCTGAAGCTTGATGATAATACTGAGCACCCGGATGTGGACGGCATGGCGGATGCACTTAAAAAAGGAGATTATAACGGTATCATAAAAAGGCTCGGAAACGTTTTGGAGTCTGTAACGATCCCGGCTTATCCGGAGATAGGAAAGATAAAAGAGATCGCGATCTTAAACGGAGCCGAAGGCTCTCTTATGAGCGGAAGCGGCCCTACGGTATTTGCGTTGTTTGACAATAAGGATAAAGCGCAGGGAGCGCTTTTGAAGCTTAAAGAGTCCGGCCTTTGCCGCGATCTTTTAATAACAGATTTTATGTAATCGGTCGTAAAGGAGATTACCCTTATGATGATGGATGAAATGCAAAAGAATATGAGCGAATACCTTCCCTTAAGAGACGTGGTCTTTAATACCTTAAGGCAGGCGATACTGACCGGGGAATTAAAGCCCGGGGAGAGACTTATGGAGATCCATCTTGCCGACAGGCTGGGTGTAAGCCGTACGCCGATAAGGGAAGCTATAAGAAAGCTTGAACTTGAAGGATTTGTCACGATGGTCCCGAGGAAGGGAGCCCAGGTTGCCCGTATTTCCGAAAAGAACTTAAAGGATGTCCTCGAGGTAAGGAGAGCTCTTGATACTCTCGCTGTAAAGCTCGCTTGTGACAAGATGACCGCAGATGTAAAAGAGGAATTGAAAAAGGCCGGGGAAGAATTCAAAGATGCCGTTAAAAACAGCGGAGACAATCCGAAGAAGATCACCGAAGCCGATGTGAGATTTCATGATATCATATTAAAATCTTCCGGAAACGAGAGACTTGTCATGCTCGTAAATAACTTAGCCGAGCATCTTTACAGATACAGACTTGAATACATAAAGGATTCAGCTTACCACAAGAGGCTGGTTTCCGAGCACGAAGCGATCGTGGATGCGATCCTTAAAGGTGACAAGGAGGCGGCAGCCTCAGCCGTAGTCATCCATATCGACAATCAGGAGGAGACGATCCTTAAGCATCTTAACCCCGGGGTAAAGAATATTGAGTCGTGAAGATGTAAAAAAAGTGACCGTGAGTCTTACGGGAATACACGAAAACAGCGGAGATGAGGAAATATCCGATGTCTGTGAAGGCACCCTTATCTACAGGGAGCCTTATTATTTTGTGACCTATGAGGAAAAGATAGACAGGGAAAGCAGGGAGCTTACAAAGACTCTGCTTAGATACAATGAAGAGAGCCTTAGGGTCACAAGAAAAGGGAATGCGGTAAGCGAGCTCGTCTTTGTAAAGGGTAAGACCCACAAATGCGAATATGCGACAGAGATGGGAAGTTTTGACATAGAAATAATAACAGATGATTTTTTATATGAGGACGATGGAAGATCCACAAAAATAGAGGTCTCATACCGTCTTGGATTAAACGGGATGAGACCATCCGAAAGTCACATGTCTTTAAAGATCGAGAGAAGATAGATCTTTTATTTTACCTGAGATACACCGGCTTTTTCTTTTGCGATATCCCAAGCCTTCGAGAAGATATTTTTCTTTTTCGGAGGCTCCGCTTTTTTATCGACCCTGTATCCTTTAACTTCAGTGATATAGATACCGCTGACAACGGCCTTTACCTCTTTCTTGACGGGGATCTGGTCAAATATCTTTTCGTCTGCGACGAGGTTCATGACCTGAGGGCCGGCTTTGACCTTGACTATGGGGAGCTTGGCTCCTCTCATAAGCTTCGGAGTCTGGTCGATGACCATCTGGGGAAGTCCGGAATCCTTTAATTTCATTTTCTTTTTATCGATGACCAGAACGCTTATCGTCTGCCTGTTGGCGTTGATAGCTTCCTGCTGCTCAGCCTGGCGGGCTTTAGCCTTCTTTCCCAGAAAATAAAGTGCGATCACGACAGCGACCATGATCACAAGCATTATTATAAGAATTATCAAACCTTTACTCATGATTTCCTCCTAAAAAACTCTGATTGTCATTATATGATAAGAGCTGAAAAAAAGCAAGGCTGAGGGTTTACATAAATTTTCAAATGTGATAAAATACTACTAATAATGTGTATTTATGGGCTTCTGGCCCGGAGGAGATCATGAAAAAATTTATACTTAGGTCACTGTTATTATGCGCCTTAGGCGTTAGTCTTTGTGCCTGCGGAGAGAAAAAAGAAGCGGCACTTTCAGGAGACGAAGAAGTTCCTACTGTCAGCCAGGCCGGCGAGGATATCAACCTTTACACGGCTATCGTAGCTAAGGAATATGTTACCCTTCCCGATTACTCGGATAAGACTTACGATGTTACATTTACCGTCGTAAACGAGGACAGGATCGAGGAATCCATCAAAGCAGATATCGAGAGGATGGTTGACTATTACGGCCTTGCCGAATATAAGCCCATCGAAGGAAAAGATACGATAGAAAACGGCGATATCGTCAATATCGATTACTGCGGAAAGAAAGACGGAGTTGCTTTTGACGGCGGTACTGCCAAGGGTTATCACCTTGACATAGGCTCCGGTACATTCATCCAGGGATTTGAGGACGGTCTTGTAGGGAAAAAGGTAGGAGAAGTAGTTGAGCTTCCCTTAAAGTTCCCCGATGAATATTACAGCCCCGATCTTGCGGGTGCGGATGTCATATTTACGGTTTCCGTCAATTCCATAGACGAAAAGCAGGAGACCGTCATCGACGATGCATTTGTAAAGCAGTACGGTCCCATGCTCTTTAGTGAGGATGTTACCGATGTTGAATCTTTAAATAAGTACTACAAAAAATCCATGGAAGATGCCTGCGAGAACAGGAACAAGGGGCTTCCCGGATCGAGCATCTTTGACGGTATCTACGGAGAGAGCACGGTAAATTCCATTCCTTCCGAGATCACGGATCAGTGTGAAAAGGAAAGCATGGAATATTACCAGCATATGGCCGACAGCTACGGAATGAAGAGCATTGAGGAGCTGGTAGTTAATTACGGATATGATTCTCTTGATCAGTTTAAGACAGAGAACAGAGCCAATGTGGAGGAAGATGCCAAAAGAAGACTTGTTTACGTTGCGATTGCCCAGAAGGAGGGTATCGACGTAAAAGAAGTTGACATCAATAAATTTACCGAAAAGGTATATAAAGATTACGGGTATGAAAAGCCCGAAGACATGCGTGATATTTATGATCCGCAGACCCTTTGGATATATACTCTCGAGGATAAGGTAAATGAATTCCTCGGAGAGAACGTAAAATATAACCGGATCGAGGAAGGCCTTCTTGAAGATGTCGTAGACTCGCCCGGCGAGTCCGAATAAGGGAAAATGGGAGTATAACGGGGATAATCAATGAAAAAAACACATTTTAAAAGATCCGCAGCATTTATTATGGCGGGGATCATGTTTTTTGCTTTAAGCGCGCCGGTCTGTGCCGAAACTGTCGATGATGTAAAGAAGCGGCAGGAAGAGACCAAGGAGCAGCTTGAAGAAGTAAACGAGCAGATGGAGTCCTTATCCAGCGAGAAAGCTGCGGTGACAAGCGAGATAAACGAACTTGACACCCAGCTTGTGGATATCCTTACGAGTATCAGTGTGTGTGAGGATGAGATCGCGGCAAAGGAAGATGAGATATTTGTCGTAAAAGGGCAGCTTAAAGAAGCAGAAGAAGCCGAGCTTGCCCAATATGAGAACATGAAGACCAGGATACGCTTCATGTATGAAAAAGGTGATGCTGCCTATATGCAGCTGCTTCTTGAAGGCAACAGCTTAACCGACATGATAAACAAGGCTTCCTATGCCGAAAAGCTCTACGAATACGACAGGGAGATGCTGGTCGCTTTTGCAAATACAAAAGAAGAAGTGGCCGCACTTAAGACTTCCCTCGAGATAGAAGAGGCGGATCTGCTCACTGCACAGCAGGAATTAAAGCTTGAACAGAATGAGCTTGAGAGCCTCATAGCTCAGAAGAGGGCTACGGTGGCTAATTTCGATGATCAGTTAAAGGCTGCAAAGGCTCAGGCCGAAGGTTACAAGGCAGAGCTTAAGAACCAGAACGAAAAGATCAGGGAATTAGAAGAAAAAGCCCGTAAGGAAAAAGAAGAGAAATTAAAGAAAGAGCAGCAGGAAAAGGCTGCCGCAGCGATAAAAGAAGCGACCAAGAGGACCGCAAAGACGGATGACGGAGGAGAGGTGACGCTGGTTCCCGCTTCCGATCCTAATGCAGTAAGCACGAGCATCACAAGCGATAATTATGCCGATACAGGTGTCTCGGATGAAGCCCTCCTTGCAATGAAAGAGTCATCGACATCCATTAATGCGGGAGAAGCTAACGAGATAGGTGCAGCATCCTATTCATCGGCAGGATCGGGCCTCGGAGGACAGATAGCTTCCTATGCATGCCAGTTCATAGGTAATCCTTACGTTGCAGGCGGAACGAGCCTTACGAACGGAGCTGACTGTTCGGGATTTACCCAGTCCGTATATGCGCACTTCGGTATTAAGATCCCGAGGAATTCAACGGGCCAGAGAGGCGCCGGAAGAGAAGTGTCTTATGCGGAGGCGCAGCCCGGAGACATCATATGCTATGCAGGTCATGTGGCTATCTACCTCGGAAACGGACAGATAGTTCACGCCAGCACGGAAAGAACCGGTATCAAGACCGGCAGAGCAGACTACAGGATGATCCTTTCCGTAAGAAGATATGTCTGATCACTTATTCCTGTAAGCGCCGGGTGTAAAGAGAATGAGCATCGGGAAGAGTTCAAGTCTTCCTGCGAGCATATCAAACATTAAGATAAGTTTTGAAAAATCATTGAAGAATGAAAAATTCTGCGTCGGACCCACCAGCGAAAGGCCGGGTCCGATGTTGTTTAATGTGGCTGCGACAGCAGTAAAATTCGTTACCAGATCTTTATTTTCCAGAGATATGAGAAATACCGAAAGAGCAAAGACGATGACTATCGTTGCGAAAAAGACGTTCACTGAACGTACGACGTCGTGGTCGATGGGCTTTTCGTCCATCTGGATCTTCTTTACGCTCTTGGGATGGATGTAGGATCCGAATTCCTTTAATATGGTCTTTCTTAAGATGAGGATACGGGAAACCTTTATCCCGCCTCCGGTAGAACCTGCGCAGGCTCCGCAGAACATGAGCAGGACAAGTATCGTCTTGGATACTGAAGGCCAGAGATCAAAATCCGTTGTTGAATATCCGGTCGTGGTTATTATGGAACTTACCTGAAAAGCTGCGTCCGTAAGGGCTTCTCCGTTCCCGTCATACATTCCCCTTATATTCAGGAAGATTATGGTCGTGGCGATCAGTATTATACCCAGATAATGCCTTACTTCCTCGGTAGAAAACAGGCTTTTTATCTTTTTGCTGAGCAGGACCGCGTAATAGGCATTGAAGTTTATGCCGAACATGGTCATGAAAATGGTTATCACCCATTTATGGAAGACGGTATAACTTCCTATGCTGGAATTCAATATACCGAAACCTCCGGTACCTGCGGTGCCCAGGGAAAGGGTTACGGCATCAAATACCGGCATATTTCCAAGGATCAGGATGATGATCTCGGCTAAGGTTAAGACTATATAAATAAAGTAAAGGATCTGGGCGGTCGTTTTGATCCTCGGAACAAGCTTTCCGACGGAGGGACCCGGGCTTTCCGCACGCATTAAGTTAATGTGCGACCCGCCGCTCATGGGAACGATCGCAAGAATGAATACGAGCACACCCATTCCGCCTATCCAGTGAGTAAAACTGCGCCAGAATAAAGAGCATTTGCTCAATGTTTCGACATCTGTAAGGATACTCGCTCCCGTTGTGGTAAATCCGGAAACCGTTTCAAATACGGCATCAACAAGCGAAGGGATCTCTTGCGAAAACCAGAAAGGAAGTGCTCCGAAAAAAGACAGAAATACCCAGCTTAAGGCGGTGATTATACAGCCTTCTCTCAAATAGAACATGTCATTTACAGGCTTTCTGTAGGACAGAAGCGAGCCTACAAGGATGATGACTGCGGCCGTAGCCAGATAATAGATCCCGTTTCTTTCGCGGTAGATCAGTGATACTATAAACGCGGGCAACATGAGTATGCCCTCTATCTTTAATACATTTCCCAAAATATATCTTATTATGGAACGGTTCATTTTCTTCTCCCTAAGCCAGGATGTCGGTGATATTGCCAAAGCCCTTGTGAGTGGTAACGACTAAAACGCTGTCGCCGACCTGTATCATGTCATGACCGCTGGGGATGATGACTTTGCCTTTTCGATGGATCGCGGCAACGAGCACATTGTCTTTTAACTGAAGCTCGGCAAGGGTCTTTCCGGTAACATCGCTTTCTTTTTTTATCCTGAATTCTATGGCCTCGGCCTGCTGGTCGAGTATATGATAAAGTGTCTCGATATTTACGTTCTCACGTCCGTTCTGCTTGGCACGGACATATCTTATTATCGCTTCGGATGTGATATATTTGGGATAGATAAGGCTGCCGAGATCAAGGCCGCTTATGACTTCCTTGTAATTTACGCGGTTTATCTTGGTAATGACCTTGGCCTTTGATACCGAACGGCAATAAAGCGTCAGCATTATGTTCTCTTCGTCTATTCCGGTAAGAGGGACAAAGGATTCGGTATATTCGATCCCTTCTTCCTTTAAAAGATCCTGATTGGTGCCGTCGCCGTTTATTATGATGGCTTCGGGAAGAAGAATGGATAATTCCTCGCATCTGGACCTTTTTACTTCGATTATCTTAACGGAAATACCGGAGCGGATAAGCTGCTTTGCAAGGTAATATGCGGCGCGCCCTCCGCCGATGATCATAGTATTTTTGGCCTGATTTGTCTTAAATCCTATCTGCTCTAGGAAATTCTTTACTTCCCGTCTCGGAGCGACGAAGGAAATAAGGTCATCCTGATGTATTATGAAATTACCTGAGGGGATAAATACTTTGTCGCCTCTGTTGACTCCGCAGATAAGGAAGGGAGAGGTGACTTTCTTTGAAAGATCTATAAGGGTAGTTCCGACCAGCATATTGCCTTCGGGAACCTTTATCTTAACAAGCTCGGCCTGACCGTGGGCAAATGAGTTGATCTCAAGCGTTGTAGGCATCGAAAGGATGCGCGTGGCTTCCCGTGCGGCCTCTTCCTCCGGATTTATGATCATCGTAAGACCCAACTGATCTCTCAGATATGAGGCTTCACGGCTGTAATCGGGAGTCCGGACTCTTGCGATGGAACTGCAGTTTCCGACACGTTTTGCGACGGTACAGCAAAGGAGGTTAAGCTCGTCCGAGCCTGTCACAGCTATGATAAGGTCGCTGACTTCGATCCCTGCTTCAACCTGTGCACTGTAGCTGGCGCCGTTTCCTATAATGCCCATAACATCGTAGGTATTTGTGATGTTTTCGACCTTTTCGGCGTCGGTATCTATGACCGTGATCTCGTGCCCTTCTTTTGAGAGCTGCTCCACAAGCGTCCTTCCTACTTTGCCACAGCCGACTATTATGATACGAAGACCCGACTTGAGCGGGTTAATGGATTTTAAAGATTCAAACATGACATATCCTCCTGACAAGACATTATATCACTTATTTAAAGAAATTGCACTATTGCCTGCGTAACGCGGCAGATGAGCGGCAGACAAGTTTTTTTGTACCGGGCGAGTTTGTGTTTGACGTGCGGGGTGCGGTAGCATATAATAAGGCATATGAAAATCCTCGTTATGGGCGGAAGCTATTTTTATGGACGTGTATTTACGATGTCGGCTTGTGAGAAGCATGAGCTGACTCTTTTAAATCGCGGCACTTATCCGATGAATGATTATCCGGTTAAAGAGATAAAAGCGGACAGGAAAGATGAGGAAGCGATTAAGGAAGCTCTTAAAGAAGCTTTGTCAGACGGGGGATTTGATGCGGTAGTTGATTTTTGTGCTTACGATGATAAGGACGTTTTAAGTATTCTGGAGGCACTCGGATACAGTGATCCGGTGGCCGGTCCTTCTGTGGACGATCCGTCAGAAATCGGGATAAGAGGAGGCAGACTTACATATATCCTTATCAGCACTGCAGATGTTCTAAAGCATGTAACAGATAAGCCGATAAACGATTATTCTCCTTACGAGGATGCGGATATTCCGGGTCAGACCGGTGAATACATTAAAGGGAAGATAAAAGCCGAAAAAGCTTTGATCGATATTTGTAATAAAAATGAGAGTATCAGAGGCGTGATCCTTCGCCCGACCGTGATCTACGGGCCTTATGATTATTCCGGAAGATTTGCTTCATATGTGCAGACCGTGATAAATAACAAAATGACATTTGATCTGACGGATTCGGACGGAAGCTTTGACTGCATCTACATAGGTGATGCGGTAAAGGCGATAATGAATGCGATCGATGCATGTGACATACATGATAAGGCCGACAAGGCTTATGCCGGTAAGGCTGACAATGATATAGCTTCATCCGGTGTTTTGAAAATGCTCATCTCATCTGACGAGAGATGCTCATATAAGATCATTTTTGATACATTTGAAAAGGAATTAAAAAAGCAGGGGATCGAAGCGGATAAAAAGAGTTTATCCGTAAAGGAAGCTGAGGAATTGGGATTACCGCTTTTCTTTGCACCCTATGATAATGAGTCTTATAAATACGACATAAAGGAATTTAAGAGATTCAGAGACAGTATAAACGCCGGGCCTTTTACGTCGTTGGAAGTGGGCCTTGGCAAGACATTCAGATTCTTTCTTTAACTGGAGGAGAAATGGAAAAGGAAAAAGTAATAGTCATCGATTTTGGCGGACAGTACAATCAGCTTGTGGCAAGACGCGTCAGAGAATGCAATGTCTACTGCGAGATCTATTCGTACAGGACACCGCTTGATCAGATAAGGGCAATGAACCCGAAGGGAATAATCCTTACCGGCGGGCCTAATAGCGTATATGCCGAAGGCGCTCCGGGCTGTACTAAGGATCTATTTGAAATGGGAATTCCCGTTCTCGGACTTTGCTACGGCGCCCAGCTTATGATGCATGTCCTTGGCGGCAGGGTTGCCCGTCCCGAGCAGGGTGAATACGGAAAGAAAGAGACAGTATTTGATAAAGACGCCCGCATTTTTGAAGGCATATATGAGGCAGAAGGTAGTGATAAGACTCAGGTATGGATGAGCCATTTTGATCAGATATTTGATCTGGCCGAAGGCTTTAAGGGCATCGCACATACCGATACATGTCCTTATGCGGCAGTTTCCTGTGAGGAAAAGAACCTTTATGCGATCCAGTTCCATCCCGAGGTGCTTCATACCACCTACGGAAAGGAAATGCTGTATAATTTCGTCCGCAAAATCTGCGGATGTAAAGGCGACTGGAGAATGGATGAATTTGCCGAGGTCCAGATAAAGGCGATAAGAGAAAAGGTCGGAGATGGCAAGGTCCTTCTTGCATTATCCGGAGGTGTTGATTCTTCAGTTGCAGCCGTGCTTTTATCAAAGGCGGTAGGCAAACAGCTCACCTGCGTATTTGTAGATCACGGCCTTTTACGTAAGAATGAGGGCGATGAGGTCGAAGCAGTCTTCGGACCCGATGGCCCCTACGATCTTAATTTCATCAGGGTAAATGCAGCTGAGAGATATTATGCAAAGCTTGCCGGAGTTACCGAGCCTGAAAAAAAGAGAAAGATAATCGGCGAGGAGTTTATCCGTATATTTGAAGAGGAAGCAAAGAAGATAGGAGCAGTTGATTTCCTTGTTCAGGGAACCATTTATCCCGATGTTGTGGAATCGGGACTCGGCGGTGAATCCGCGGTCATCAAATCCCATCACAATGTTGGCGGACTTCCCGAGCATGTTGATTTTAAAGAGATAATAGAGCCGCTTAGGGATCTGTTTAAAGATGAGGTAAGAAAGGTCGGACTTGAGCTCGGTATCCCCGAGTATCTGGTATTCCGTCAGCCTTTCCCCGGCCCCGGACTCGGCATCCGCATAATAGGTGATGTTACGGCTGAAAAAGTACGCATCGTTCAGGATGCGGATTTCATCTACCGCGAAGAGATCGCCAAAGCAGCAGATCAGTGGAAAAAAGAAAACGGCATAAAGGAAGCCGGCGAAGGAAGCACCGCAGCCGAGAAATACGAATACGCTCAGGGTGTAAATCCCCCCTGGTTCCCGGATCAGTATTTCGCCGCGCTTACCAACATGCGCTCCGTCGGCGTCATGGGCGACGAGCGTACATACGACTACGCCATCGCACTTCGTGCGGTCCAGACCGTGGACTTCATGACCTGCGAGACAGCTCAGCTTCCCTGGGATGTGATGCAGCGCGCCATGAACCGCATCGTTAACGAGGTCAAGGGTGTCAACAGAGTTCTCTATGACATCACTTCGAAGCCTCCCGGAACGGTGGAGCTGGAATAGTTCCTTATGTCCAAGGGCAAAGCAGATTAT
>DMCJ01000069.1 GCA_003446735.1 Lachnospiraceae bacterium
AACGGTTTAAGCGGCAGTGCGCCCGTAGCGGCGTTCTCCAGGAAGTTCGTAAACGCGAGCATTATGAAAAGCCCAGCGTTAGACGTAAGAAAAAGTCCGAGGCAGCAAGAAAGCGCAAATATAACTAATCGATCTTAAGTCCCCGCTCATTTAAGAGCGGGGATTTTTTTAAGGGGAGACAGGGGAAATGTGGACTAAAGAAATAATGGGGATGGAGCTGCTTGTGCTCGTTGAAGGATTCATCCTGTATTCGTTTTTGGGATGGGTCGTGGAATCCGTTTATTGCAGCATCTGTAACGGCAAATGGATAAACAGAGGCTTTGCATTCGGCCCCTTTTGTCCGATCTACGGTTTCGGAAGCATAATCGGATCATTTATAATGAGACCATTATCCGAACATGTCATATGGCTTTATATAACAGGGGCGCTTCTTGCAACGGCGTTCGAACTTGTTGTAGGCATCCTTATGATGCATTTTCTGCATGAGGTATGGTGGGATTATAACGATAAAAGGTATAACTACAAGGGCCTTATCTGCTTGGAGCGGACTTTACAATGGGGGATCGTTGCAGTCGTTGTTGTTAAGATCCTGGATGTAAGGGTTTTTGATCTTTTGCAGAAAGTTCCTTTCATACTCGGAAAATACGTATGCATAGGAGCGATCCTGTGGTACTTTGCGGATTTTGTATATCATCTTATCGCAGCTGTGGGCTACGATATGGAAAAGTTCAGAAAAGCCGAAGGCTTTGTTAAAGAAAAGTATATAAACTTCAAGGAGAAACGTAAGAGCGGATCGTGAAGACATTTTTCCTGATCTTGATCATAATGATAATTCTGGTGATTGGTATTATCCTGTATGATACCAATCACTTTGTTGTGCGCAGATATCAGATAAAAGACAAAAGGATAGGCGGAAATCCCGAAAACCCGATAAGACTTGTATTTTTATCGGATCTGCACGGAAAGGAATTCGGATATTTAAATTCATCTCTTTTAAGAACTATTGAGAAACTCTCACCGGAAGCCATCCTTATAGGCGGTGATATGGTAACTGCCAACAGAAGATACAGGGTAGATACGGCGATAAACCTCTGCAAAAATCTCTCAAAGGAATATCCCGTTTATTATGCAGACGGTAATCACGAATACAGGCTTACTCTGTATCCCGAGATATACAGGGATATGTCAAAAAGGCTTGAAAAAGGCCTTCGGAAAGCTAATGTCAAGAGGATAAACGATAAGACCGTAGAACTTAAAGGAAAGAGCGGAGATCCTTTAAATATCTGTGTCAGCGGACTTAAGATCGAAAGAGAGTATTACAAACGCTTTAATCCAAAGCCCATGGAGGATGACTATGTCCTTAAGCATTTAGGCAAATGCGATCCCAACACATTCCATATAGTTCTTGCTCATGATCCCGAGCTTTTTTATGCATATAAGCATTACAAGGGTGCGCTTTTTTTAAGCGGCCATGTTCACGGAGGGATCGCAAGGATCCCGTTTATCGGCGGCGTATTATCGCCCAGATTTCATTTATTTCCCAAGTATGACGGAGGAAAGTTTAAGGAAAGCGGCGTGACCATGATAGTATCAAGAGGTCTTGGATATCATACGATACCGGTCAGGTTCTTAAATCCCTGTGAAGTAGTGCTCCTTGAACTATCACAGGAGTAGCGACACATCTGTCATTTTCAACAACTTCTTGTAGATGACTTGCATTTTCCCACAATATGTAGTATGATACTATCGTTCCCGAAGAAGAATGATTGACTAAAAAGGTCAAAATGCCGGGATCAGGGAGATTTATCATGCCGCTTGAAGTAAGGCTCAGGGTCTTTGAGGGCCCGCTCGATCTTTTATTGTATCTGATCGAGAAGAATAAAGTAGATATCTATGATATCCCTATTGTGAATATCACCGCCCAGTATATGGATTATATTGCCAGGATGCAGAGAGAAGATATGGATGTCATGAGCGAATTTTTAGTCATGGCAGCTACGCTTATCGATATCAAATGCAGGATGCTCCTTCCCAAAGAAGTCAATGAAGAGGGCGAGGAAGAGGATCCCAGGGCTGAACTTGTCGAAAAGCTTCTTGAATACAAGATGTATAAATATATGTCTTATGAGCTTAAGGACAGACAGCTTGACGGCGATAAAGTCTGGTTTAAGAAAAAGACCCTTCCCAAGGAAGTTGTAAATTACACACCCGAGACTAACTATGAAGAACTATTAGGTGATGTGACTCTTGCCGGCCTTAAAAAGATATTTGATGATATCATGAAGCGTCAGGCCGATAAGGTCGATCCGATCCGTTCGCAGTTCGGTAAGATCGAAAAAGACGAAGTGGACATGGACGAGAAATATGTTTATGTGGAGAACATCATCCGCGGGAAGAAGCATTTTTCTTTCAGAAAGCTTCTTGAGCATCAGGGTTCAAAGATGGAGATCATCGTTACCTTCCTTGTTGTTTTAGAGCTCATAAAAGTAGGAAAGGTTTCCATAGAGCAGAAGGAAGCTTTCGACGATATCTATATTACCGAGAAGGAGGCCGCATAATTGGATAAAAACAAGAATAAGGCCATTCTTGAATCGATACTTTTTACTATGGGCGAATCCGTGGATATAGAACGCCTTGCGGGAGTTTTGGAGCTTTCCGAAAAGACGGTCGAAAAATATTTGGATGAGCTTAAAAAGGAAATGGATGAAGATCCTTCGAGGGGCGTGACGATCATGAAGCTTGAAGGCGCATATCAGATGTGTTCTAAGAGCGAGATGTATGAATGGCTCATAAAGATAGCATCTTCACCCAGGAAATACACGCTTACGGATTCACTTCTTGAGACATTAAGCATAATCGCATATAAGCAGCCCATAACCAAGATCGAGATAGAGAAGATAAGGGGTGTTAACTGTGATCATGCGATAAGCAGGCTGATGGAATTCGATCTTGTCTGTGAGCTTGGAAGAATGGAAGCTCCGGGCCGCCCGATGCTGTTTGGTACGACAGAACAGTTCTTAAGGAGCTTTAATGTAACGAGTCTTGACGATCTTCCTCACATGAACACCGACAGGATGGAAGAATTCAGGGCCCAGGCAGAGAAGGAAGTGCAGCTGAAACTGGATATATAACGTGACGCGGTGCCTGGTACACTGTCACAGTACACTGTCACAATTTA
>DMCJ01000071.1 GCA_003446735.1 Lachnospiraceae bacterium
ACCGAATGCAATGGCGGGCACACTTAATATAGCCTCTGCCATATCGATAGCAAGCTCCGGAGGAGTGGGATATATACACATTCCCGTAAGCGTGGATAAGGAGTTTAAGTAGGAACCTACGATGATATTGCCTATCTCCTTTAAAGCCGAAAGCTCCATATCCGAAAAACTTCCGTCGGGTGAGGGCTCCATCATGCCTCCCATCAGCTTATTGACAAGTGTATGAGCTGCCGCTTCTTCAAGTAAGAACATCATGCTTCCGGTGATATCGCCTTCAACTAAAAGATATACCCCCGCAACGACATTCTCTTCGCCGCCGACCGCTTCACCCACTTCTTTAAATTCCATGAGCTTAACCTGCGGCACTTTCATATCGACCTTACATTGAAGCATTTCCGCAAGCGCAGTAGTCGCATTTCCTGCACCGATATTACCAAGTTCCCGAAGTACATCAAAATACTGTTCGGAATTATCTATAGAGAAATCCTGCATATTTTACCTTCCCGCGGCTTAATTAGCCGTCCTTTCCTTTTCTGCGAACACAAGGTTGACGTCTAAGAGAGATATGAGGTTCTCTCCTTCTCCGTGTCCTACTCCAAGAAGATAATTAGTCTTCTCTTCCTTGGAATCATAAGCCACTTTCTCGATCTTGGAAGCACCTAAGGTAACTACTTCCTTAACCTCGTCAACCAGCATCCCTATCGTATCTCCGTTGTCAAGGCGGAGGATAATGATACGTGTCGCCTTGGTGATCTCATCCTCGGCAAGCCCCATTTTGATACGAAGGCTTACTACCGGGATTACCTCACCTCTTAAGTTGATAACGCCCTTTATATAGTTCTGGACATTGGGAACTCTGGTGATCCTCTGCATCCTTACGATATTGTCGATATATTTGATATCGATACCGAACTGTTCCTCGCCGAATCTGACCACAATGTACTGTATCATTTCTTCGGCTTCAATTTCAAGTAAATCTACGTTAGTTTCCATTGTAACCTCCCAGTTTAAAACAGTGCATTTGCGTCGATGATAAGCGCAACTTCGCCGTCACCTAAGATGGTGGCACCGCTGATTATCTTATTCTTGTTGATGTATTTGCCAAGTGATTTGATAACGATCTCCTGCTGACCCATGAGCTCGTCAACAACAAGTCCGGCAAATTTATCACCCTTCTTGACTATACATACGATCATGGATTCGTTGCTCTTATCTTTTCTGTCCGGGATATCAAGGACTTCATCGAGCCTGATGATCGGGATGACTTCACCACGAAGGTTTATCACTTCTTTATTCTGCACATAGCTGATATCTTCGGGACGAATGGACTCTATCGTCTGTATGCTTCCTAAGGAGATCGCATATTTCTCGTTTCCGACGATGACCATAAGTGCCTGGATGATCGCAAGAGTAAGAGGAAGTCTTACCACGAAGGTCGAACCTACGCCAAGCTCTGTCTTAACTTCCACTTCACCGCTTAAGGATTCGATCTTGGAACGGACAACGTCAAGGCCTACACCTCTTCCGGATACATCCGTAACCTGCTTTGCAGTCGAGAAGCTCGGGAGGAAAAGGAGATCGATTATGTCCTTGTCGCTCATGTTCTCTGCCTGCTCGGCTGTTACCGTACCGCGCTCAATAGCCTTTCTCTTAACAGCCTCTACGTCGATACCGTTACCGTCATCACGAACCTCGATGACAACGTTGTTACCTTCCTGATATGCATCAAGGAAGATGGATCCGACTTCGGGCTTGCCTCTTTCCTTACGTACCTCGGCGCTTTCAAGACCATGGTCTGCGGAATTACGAAGAAGGTGCATTAAGGGATCGCCGATCTCATCAACCACCGTACGATCGAGCTCTGTCTCTTCACCGCTCATGAAAAGCTGCATCTTCTTATCGAGCTTCTTGGAAAGATCCCTTATCATCTTGGGGAACTTCTGAACTACGCTCTCAATAGGCACCATTCGAACTTTCATGACTGATTCGTGAAGGTTCGTGGTAACGCTCTCTAAGTATTCTATCTGCTCGTTAACTTCATTGCTGGATGATACCGTTCCGTTGCTCTCTCCGGTATGTGTCGCGGATACGAGTGAGTTCTTTGCTATGATAAGCTCGCTCACAAGGTTCATAAGGACATCTAATTTTTCGATATCCACACGTACCGTTCTGTTAACAACGGGCTTGCCTGACTTCTTGGGATCGGGCTTTGTATTTGCCTGTGCGCCTGCGGCAGCTGCAGTCTCCTTGGGCTTATCAGCCTTGACGATCTCAGCCTTTTCTTCCTTTTCGGGAGCTGCGGCAACTTCTTCATCACTGCCTGCTGAAGCGCCTCCAGCAAATTCGCTCTTATCCATCGGAGCGATGAGGCAGCTTTCTATCTCGGATACCGATGTGATCGCATTCTTAACGGCATCGAGATCGGAATCCGTGGCAAATATAACGGAAAAATCAAATTCGAAATTCTCATCCTCTATATCCTGGGCCGAAGGAACGGAAACTATCGTTTCTCCGAGCTCTTCTAATGCCTTAAATACAAGGAATGCTCTTGCGGCTTTAAGGATACATGACTCCTGAATGTATACGGTGATGCCGAATACGTTCTTGCCGTCCTTTAAGGCTGCTTCGATAACCGTCTGCGCGGAATCGTCAAGCGGGATATCTCTCCACTTTTCCTTTCCGGCATTATCACCTGAAGGCACAGCTTCGGGCGCGCGCTCTTTTGCCTTTTCGGGCTCTTTTTCTGCTTCGGGAGCTTTAGCATTATCTCCCGGCATGCCCTTATTTGCAAGGATATCATTTAAAGCCTTTATAAGGTGGTCATTATCATCCGTACCTTCATCGGATGTGTTCTGGATATTCTCCGTATAGGCTTCGAGTGCATCAAGGCACTGGAATAAGATATCCACCATCGAACCGTTAGCTTTAAATGTACCGTTCCGAACCTCGGAGAAAACGTTCTCCATATCATGGGTCAGATTCTGCATACGCTTATAACCCATTGTCCCGGCCATACCTTTTAATGTATGGGCTGCACGGAAGATCTCGTTGATCGTGTCCATGTTTTCGGGATCCTGCTCAAGACTCATCAGTGAATCCGATAAGCTCTGCAGGTGTTCCTTTGTTTCATCCAGAAAAATCTCCAGATACTGACTGACATCCATTTTAGATTACCCCCACGTTCTTTGTAATAGCCTGCGCTATGCCGGATAAAGGCACTACCTCCGAAACGAGCCCGGTCTCAGCTATTGCTCTGGGCATTCCGTAAACCGCGCAGGTTGCTTGGTTTTGAGAGATCACATATATAGGTTTGCTTTCTTTCAGATGGATGATCCCTTCCGTTCCGTCCGCTCCCATTCCGGTCATCACCACACATACTACCCTGTCGTAACCGCAGGAGGCTAACGACTCGTACATATAGTTGGCACAGGGCTTAACACCTTCTCTTGAAGGCTCGTCACCGAAAACTATCCTTGCCGCAAACCTCGACGGCTCAAGCTTTAAGTGAGTACCTCCTTTTGCTATGTAGACATTGCCCTTTTTAAGCTCAATCCCGGGTGAAGCTTCCTGTACGGTAAGCTCGCTCACACTGTTAAGCCTCTCGGCAAGTGAAGCCGTAAAACCAACAGGCATGTGCTGCACTAAAAGTACCGGGGCATTGAGATTACCCGGAAGATGCGGAATAACTTCCTGAAGCGCTTTGGGACCTCCGGTGGAACTTGCTATCGCAACTACGGTACCCCAGCCCGAACGGGAAGATCCGAATCTGGAAGGCACATTAACGGGTTTAACCGTTTCATCAGCCTTAGCCACTTCCGGTGCGGCCTTTGCAGAACTGGCGCGTATCCCAAGGACTGCCCGAAGAACTTCGGTAAGCTGGATACCGAATTCCTTTCCCTTGGCATCAAGTACACCCTGCGGCTTTTTGATAAAATCCACAGCGCCAAGAGATAAGGCTTCCATCGTGATGTCGCCTTCGGCCTCTGCTATCGTTGAGGAGACTATTACCTTGATCCTGTAATGACGCCTGTTGAGCTCTTTTAATAATGTGATGCCGTCCATCCTGGGCATTACCATGTCAAGGAGCATGGCATCATAATGATTTTTCTCTAAAAGCTCTAAGGCAGCCTCTCCGTTTGAGGCCATATCTGCCACTTCGAAATCATCATCTGCCGTTATTATATCACAGAGAATTCTTCTCATGAGTGCAGAGTCATCTACAATTAAGATTTTTTTTGTATTTTTTTCGATCATAATCCTATTCCGGTCATTCTTCTTCTGTTCTTGCGTTCTTCATCGAAGATATACCTGATGATCTCTTCTCTCTGAACGCTGTCAATGACAACAAATTTAACCCTGTGTTCAAACTCGCCGTCCCTGACCTCGGATGCCTTGCTCTGAAGTACGAGGCCCACTAACGCATAAGTCTGTTCTTTATTTCCGATAACAAGATTGAATTCGATATAGATATGGGAATCAGGCTTATACTGCTCTTTTGAAAGGAATCTGACTCCGCCGCCGGATATGTCCGCGGTCATGCCCTTTGATAGGGGAAGACCCATCTGGGCATGGAATTTTCCTTCATCTACGAGCTTCTCCTCCTCGGGAAGGAGCTCTCTTGTCTGGATATTAAGAGCTGTCGCATATCTGTAATATTCTCTTCTCTGGTGCTTTGATAAAGGAGATGTTACTTCGCAAAGAAGAATAAAGACATTGTTGCTCTTATATCTTTCAACTACGCGGATAAAGCACTGATAAAGTCCTTTTTTGGTATAAAAACAGAACCTGAATTCCCCGTCCACCGGAAGGAGCACGAGCTTAGTGCCTTCCATGGGCATAAGGACTTCGAGTTTCTCATCGTCGAGTATATCGTATACTTTTGTATAATAAATCTTTTTCTTTTCTTTGGAGCTGCCCATTATCGCCTGCTCGGCAGCTTCGATCTCTACTTTTTCCCCCGGTCTTACCAGATCAGTTAACATACGCTCACCCCTTTGCGATTACATGGGAGAAAAATGCGGCCATTCCTCTCCTTGTACTACCCTCAGGCTCCATTCCCATGAGGGTCATTGCCATCTCCGTATAAGCTCTGGCACTTGAAGCATTCGGCGCATATAAAGATACGGGCGACTGCTGCATCACTGCCTTTATAAGCTGATTGTCCTGGGGGATGGCTCCCAGGTATTCAATGGGAAGCTTTAAATAACGTGCTACCACTGCATTTAATTTGTTAAAAAGCGCTTTACCTTCTTCTTTTTTATCCACTTTATTGGCAATGACCTTTATCTTGCTCATGCTCGGTGAAAACCTCGGATGACGGTTTAATGCCTTTAAGAGTGAGTAAGAATCGGTTATGGATGTGGGCTCCGGTGTCGTAACAAGCAGTATCTCCCCGCTTGCAACTAAAAATTCAAGGACTGCGTCGGATATCCCGGCTCCCGTATCTATTATCACGATATCGGTTAGAGCATCGAGCTCGGAAAGATTTCTTATGATGTAATTAAAATGATCGCGGCTTAGATTGCTCATGCCGGCTATCCCGCTTCCGCCGGATATGAATCCCACATCTCCGGATCCCCATGTGATGATCTCTTTAATGTTCTTTCCCTGATAGATAAGATCCGCGAGATTGTGCTTCGGCACCGCTCCGAACATTACTTCTATATTGGCAAGTCCGAAGTCCGCATCTAATATTATAACTCTTTTTCCGAGTTTTTTAAACTGAACGGCGAGATTTATGGATGTATTGCTCTTTCCGACTCCGCCCTTGCCGCTTGTGACCGTTATGACTCTTGCGACCCTGTTTGGTGCGACGGTATTAGCTTTTATTATATTTCTTAAGTTTTCAGCCTGGTCCATGGGAGCCTCCTCCTAATAAGAGTTTTACGGTCCTCTGGGGATTAAAGTCTTCCATGTCATCCGGCACGTTCTGGCCGTATGTGATATAGCTCATGTCGGCTCCCGTATGAAGCTTTAGATTTAAGAGATTTCCGAGAGTCGTCGTTTCGTCGAGCTTTGTAAATATAAGCTTATAATCCGTAAGTGTCGAATATGTATCCGCGATACTGAGTAAGTCCTTATATTTGGTGGTCGCGCTTACGACAAGGTACGCCTCTTTTTCTATGGGACTTACGACCGCATCCAAAAATTCTTTCATATTCTCTCTCTGGCTCACATTATGCTGGCTGTGACCCGCGGTATCTATAAAGATATAGTCATAGGAGATGAATTCTTCTATCCCGGATAAAAGCTCATCTGCCGAATATATGACCCTGAAAGGAACCTCGAGTATGTTTGCATAGGTGCGAAGCTGCTCAGCTGCGGCGATCCTGTATGTATCCGTGGTAAAAAGAGCTACTTTTTCCTTTCTCTCAACGCTGTATCTTGAAGCGATCTTGGCTATCGTCGTAGTCTTTCCGACGCCGGTAGGTCCTACAAAGAATACGACCTTCGGGCCCTTTGAGGCTTTGGTAACGCCCCCTGGGGAGCCGAATTTAAGTATCATCTTCTGATATACGTTGGATAACATGAAATCAATGGGCATATTGGGCTTAAGTACGCCGTCAAGCTCGTCTATTATCTGATTTGCATATTTCTCATCGATCTCGTTTTCGAGCATCGTATCGTAAAGGAGCTTTAAGAATTTTACATTGCTTCCTTCTTCCTTTACCTTTACATTCTCGCTCTCAGCAGGCTTTTCATTATCCTTTGACTTATCGTTATCCGGTGATAAAAGCCTTTCTTTAAGATCATTCTCCTCGGAAGAGCCTTTTTTTGAAGTATCGCTCTCATGCTCGTAGGAAAGCTGCTTTTCAAGGAGATTCTGAAGATCGTCAAGCCTTTTTTCTATCTTCTTTTCGTTCTCCGCGCTCTTTATCTTTTCTTCCCTTACGGCTTCCTGCTTCTTTACGATATCCGCCTCTTTGGGAGAAGGATTTAAGGAAGGTCTTGTGGGAACTACCCTGTCGGGCTCTTCTTCGAGCGCCACCGTGACCTCTACGTTCTTAGGCGCAAGGAAAGAGAATATCCCCTTTTTCTTGGCTTCCCTTACATTCATGACGACAACGCCCGCGCCAAGTTCCTTCTTGGCGTTTTCTACGGCTTCGTCTTCGGTTTTTCCGGTAAACTTTTTGATTATCATGGCCTAATGCCGCCTGTCTCCTTATTGTTAATCCGATATCATGCCCACACTCTGGAGCTCGACTTCGGGTTCTATCTCATTATATGAAATAACGATAAGATCCTTTAAATAATCCTCGGTAAGTCTCTTAAAATACATCCTGACGATAGGTGAAGTGATGACGATGGGGATCTTGCCCATCTGCTCCATTTTTTCGACTTCGCTTCTTGTATTATCGACTATGGCTTTGCTCTTTTCGGGATCTAAGGTAAGATAAGCGCCCTGCTCTGTCTGCTTAACGGAGCCCATTATCTCCTGCTCTACCTTGGGATCTAATGTTACAACGCTCGTTGTCTCGCCGGGGGTGAAGAATTTGTTGCATATGGCTCTCTTTAAGCTCTGGCGCGCATATTCGGTAAGTATGTCCGTATCTCTCGTACTCGGAGCATAATCCGCGAGCGTCTCGAATATGGTTAACAGGTCTCTTATTGATATGCCTTCGGATAAGAGATTCTGAAGGACTTTCTGTATCTCTCCGAGCCCTAAGAGCTTTGGAACAAGTTCCTCTACGATCGAAGGATTTGTCTCTTTTAAATTGTCTATTAAATTCTGAACATCCTGTCTTGTAAGAAGCTCTGCTATATGTCTTCTTATTATCTCGGTAAGGTGGGTGGCTATGATACTCGGCGGGTCTACAACGGTATATCCTGCGGATTCCGCTCTTTCCCGCTGACCTTCGGTTATCCAGATAGCGGGAAGATGGAATGAAGGCTCCTCCGTGGGAATACCCGTTATCTCTTCCTCGACATATCCGGGATTCATGGCCATATAGTGGTCAAA
>DMCJ01000190.1 GCA_003446735.1 Lachnospiraceae bacterium
AGATGACCTCGGTATATTTATGGGCATTACTCTGGTATTCGCCGGAGAAGTTAAGATCGATATCGGGCTCCTTATCTCCCTTAAATCCAAGGAAGGTCTCAAAGGGGATATCAAATCCGTCTTTCTTTAATTTATTTCCGCATACGGGGCAGTCACGATCAGGCATATCGCATCCCGCCATACCCGAATATTTCTTTACTTCTTCGGAATCAAAATCCGAGAAGTGACACTTCGGACAATAATAATGAGGACTTAATGAATTAACCTCGGTTATACCCGCAAGGAAAGCTACGAACGAAGATCCTACGCTTCCTCTCGAGCCTACGAGATAACCGTCCTCGACGGATTTCCACACGAGCTTCTGCGCGATAATATACATGACCGCAAAGCCGTTTGAGATGATGGAATTAAGCTCCTTATCCATCCTTTTTCTGACTATATCGGGAAGCTCTTCTCCGTATATCTCATGTGCCCTGTTTTCGCATATCTCCCTTAAGGTCTTATCGGAATCCTCGATGACGGGAGGCGATTTGTCGGGACGCACAGGTGAGATATTCTCTATCGCGTCCGCAACGAGATTTGTATTTTTAACAACGACCTCATAAGCCTTTTCGCTTCCCAAGTAAGAAAATTCATCTAACATCTCTTCGGTCGTACGAAGGAATAAAGGCTCGCTTTCCTCATCGCCCTTTTCCTTTCTGTTTGAATGGATGATGGTCCTGTATATCTCATCCTCGGGATCTAAAAAATGAACGTCGCAGGTCGCGCATACGGGCTTGTTTAATCTCTCTCCGAGCTTTACGATCTGTCTGTTTAATTCTCTTAAATCCTCTTCCGAAGTAACTCCCTCGTAATCGGGTTTGGTACTTTCTATCATAAAGCGGTTATTGGCGATCGGCTGGATCTCTAAATAATCATAAAAGTCCGCTATGGTATAAAGCTCATCACGGCTCCGACCGGAAACGAGCGCCTCGAAAACCTCGCCCGCACAGCATGCGCTTCCTATTATGAGACCTTCCCTGTGCTTTATAAGCTCGCTCTTGGGGATCCTCGGCTTTCTGGCAAAATATTTCAAATGAGAATCGCTTATCAGCCTGTAAAGATTGACTCTCCCTATCTCGTTTTTGGCAAGGATCACCACATGGTTCATGCGGAGCTTTTTAACGGACTCCGTATTGTCCGCCCCTGCCTCGTTTAATTCCTTTAATGTATTTATACCTCTGTCTTTTAAGATCTCAATGAATTTAACGAATATATGGGCAGTTGCCGTAGCATCATCCACCGCCCTGTGGTGATTTTCAAGTGATACGTTTAAGGTCTTGCAGCAGGCATCCAGAGTATGTTTTGCCTGCTTGGGAAAGAGGAACCTTGAGATAAGCATGGTATCACCGTAGGTCTCGTTTAATCTAAGCCCCTGCTTCTTTGCGTTATATCTCATAAAGCTCATGTCAAATCTTGCATTATGGGCAATAAGCGCCGCGCCCTTTGAAAACTCCAGAAATGCAGGCAGTATATCTTCTATATCACCGGCGTCCTTTACATCGTCGTCTGTTATTCCCGTAAGCGTTATTATCCTTGAAGGGATGGGCTCATGAGGATTAACGAATACGGAAAATGTATTCTTTATCTTACCGCCCTCAACTCTGACGGCACCTATCTCTATTATCCTGTTCTTCTCGGGTGAAAAGCCCGTGGTCTCTATATCAAATACGACAAAATCATCATCAAGCGTAAAATGAGCGGGATCGTTTATGATATCCTTTGTATCATCCACAAGGTATCCTTCAACACCTAAGATCACCTTAAAGAAATCATCCCTGCTTGCTTTCTTTCCTTCTTCCTTGCACTTGCCCTTATATGCTTTAAAAAGATCTTCCCAGGTATGACCCGCATCGGCTAAGGCCTGGACAACTCCGTGATCTGTTATGGCTATCGCGGGATGTCCCCAGGAATAAGCGCGCTTAACGATATCATTAACATCGGAAACACCATCCATATCGCTCATCTTGGTATGGCAGTGAAGCTCTACTCTCTTTTCCGGGGCGTCGTCGACTCTCTTTACCCTGAAATCCTTAATAAGCTCTATCGCACTTACGTGACTTATGACCGTTTCCCTGTCATAGTCATCGTATTCCGCATTTCCTTCGAGTTTTACAAATACATTTTTATCATCAAGCTTTGATACAAACTCTCCCGCTTCCTCCGTGGGCACAAAGAGCTTGACCTTTATGGAATCGGTAAAATCGGTCACGACAAAAGAGACTATGGTCTTTTCTATCTTCTTTATCTCCCGCTGGTCAAGTCCGAAGACTTTTCCTCTTACCGTAACGCGGCCTATATCTCCCGTTATATGCTCGATGGCAAGGGTATCGTTTTCGATATTGTGATTACCCCAGATGACATTAGGATCGTCGCAGGTCTTCCTTTTTCTGCTCTTAAATGAGCTGCCCTTATCGAATGAAGATGCGTTCTTCTTTTCATGCTTTTCGCTGCCTGCGTTACTGTCTTTTCCTTCTTCTTTACTCTTACTTTCTGCCTTTTCATTCTCATCAAGCATGGATAAGAGCTTTTCATCATCGGCATTTATATCATCCGATATATCTTCGTTATAAAGATTGGCCGATATCATGGATATCTGTCTGCGTATCTTTATATCGTCCGTCTTTAATCCGGTATCTTCTTCTTTTATGTCTTCAAATTCGATCTTTATATTAGCGCCGACACCGCATCTTTCGTGAAACACCTTTTCAAGATAAGCCTTAAACTCATCCTCTTTGGCAACATAAGGAAGAAGCCTTTCTATCTTAAGGACCATGGTGTTATCTTCACCGAAACTTACCTCGGCCTTTTTTAACATGGTATACATTACGGGACTTGTGTTCTTAAGCTCGAACAAAAGAGACTCCTTATACTCCCTGTAAAGATATTCGGGCGTATAGGCGTCGGAGAGATTGAAACCTTCCTGAAGGATGATGTCCATGGTCGCATCGGGGAAAAGCTCGTTCTTGATGCTGTTTTCCATGGATCTTATATCCCTTTTTTCGATAAGATATTCGCTGGCGATCCTTACGCGCAGACGATCATGGCGTCTTGTGGAATAGACATGCTCCACGATAACGCCTTTAAATATATCACTAAGCTCTTCTTTAACTTTCAAAGTGGGAAATACTTCAAAAAAACTCTTCCCGTCCATATATTATGTAAACCTCGTTTTTAAATTTAAAATCATATACCTGCGGAAATGATCACTTCTCATTCCAGTGAGTAAGCTCATATTTAAGAACGTTAAGCAATTCTTCTTCGGGGACCTTTTTTATTATCTCCCCTTTTTTGATAAGGAGCCCTTCGCCGTTACCGCCGGCGATACCTATATCCGCTTCCTTTGCCTCTCCGGGGCCGTTTACCACGCAGCCCATGACGGCAACTTTTATATTAAGCGGCATGTCGGCGACCATTTCTTCTACCTTATTGGCAAGACCTATAAGATCTATCTTCGTCCTTCCGCAGGTCGGACAGGAAATCACTTCAACGCCTTTATCGTATAATCCAAGTGACCGCAATATCGTCTTTGCGCTTTTTATCTCTTCAAGCGGGTCTCCCGATAAGGAAACCCTCATCGTATCTCCTATTCCTTCGTTTAATAAAATACCTAAGCCTACGGCTGACTTTATATTTCCTCCGTAGAGTGTTCCGGCTTCGGTTATACCGATATGCAGAGGATAATCCGTTTTTTCGCAAAGGAGTCTGTGTGCTTTTACGCAGATCGGGATATTGGAGGACTTGATACTGATAACGAGATTCTCATATCCTTCCTCTTCTATCATCCTTACCTTATCCAGGGCGCTTTCGACTATTCCCTCGGGCGTTACACCGTTATATTTTTCTATCAGGTCCTTTTCAAGGCTTCCTGCATTTACCCCTACTCTTATCGGGATATTTCTTTCCTTTGCGACCTTGACGACTTCCTTTAACCTTTCCTGTCCGCCTATATTTCCGGGATTGATCCTTATCTTATCCGCCCCGTTTTCGATAGCGGCTATTGCCATCTTATAGTCAAAATGGATATCCGCAACAAGGGGGATAGATATCGCCTTTTTTATCTTATTTACTGCCTTTGCAGCTTCCTCGTCAGGTACCGTGACTCTTATTATATCGCATCCCGCCTTCTCTAAGGCCTTTATCTGCGCTATGGTCTTATCCGCATCCTGAGTCGGTGTATTTGTCATGGACTGGATGAGTATCGGATTTCCTCCGCCTATCACCCTGTCGCCTATTTTTATGACTCTCGTATTATCTCTGTGCATACCGGTATCCTTATCTTTAAAATTTCAGCTTCTCGCCTATTATCTCAAGCTGCTCACGCGCCTTTTCCAGCGCCTGTTCATTTGTCATTCCCATTTCTTCCATGGTTAAACCTCCACATTTAGAGTGTCATGGGAATAAGACCCATACATGTAGCATACTCCTTTCCAAAATAATAGTAAAGCCACGCGTGTCAGTTTACCTTTCGTGCATGCTTTCATCGTAAAACAGGACTTTTCTTCCGTAGGCATCGTAATATGTATCCTCCGATTCTTCATATCTGTATTCTTCATATCCGTATTTTTCATCCGGATATAAAGTTCCGGCTTTTGCTTCGAGCGTATTATTAAAAATGTTCATTGCAAAATAAACAAAAGCAAATATCATAAAGCCCTTTAAAAGCCCCGAAAGTGCGACCCTTTTAACTTCCGCCACATATACATTTCCCCTGTCTTTTATCTTTCTTCCCATAAGATGATTCCTCCTTTTACTCTTTCTTTCCTTATTTGCCTCTCTGAAAGTGACGTCCGGAATTATATCGCCCCTGATATCATATCCGTTTTCTCCGCCTAACAGATCGGCATACATCTCCGATGCATTCTTATACCTTTCCTCCTTTCTTATATGGACTGCTTTCTGCATTATGCGGGATACCCATGAAGGAAAATGCGAGATATCGGCGCTTCCCTTTTCCACCGCTCTGCTTAATATGTTCCCCGTCAGAAGCTCGTAAAAGATGATCCCGACTCCGTAAATATCCCTTTCGCATCCTATCTTCTCATCTTCTTCAGGCATATATCCGACCGTCCCGTAAACGGGCCTGTCCTTTTCATCTTCTCTTACCACGGATCCGAAATCAAAAAGCCGGGCCTGTCCCGTTTTTGTGATCATTATATTTTCCGGTTTTATGTCCCCATAAACATATGGCGGCTCGTTCATATGCATCGGGATCAGTGCAGCAAGAATATCCCCTATGATAGAAACGCTCTTCTCCCACGATGTCACCGGATGCATCCTTATATATTCCCGCAGCGTCATCCCCTCTAAATATTCCATTACAACACATGTCTTTCCCTCCTCTTCTACACGATCTATAAGAAATGGTGCCCCCTTTCCCCCTAAGAGCTTAAGGATCTCGACCTCTCGCTCCGCTTCTTTGGTCGCATTTCTGTAGACCTTCATCGCCATGAGCATTTTCGTATTTATGTTTTTTACAAGGTAAACATCACTCCTTCCTCCGCTGCCTATCTTTTTTACAGTCTCATAACAGGCGATCAAATCTCATTCCTCCTTTTACTTAACTATCATTATTGCCGTGATATTATCCTTCTCACCTCTTTTCTTTACATCCTCGCATAAGGCCGAAAGCCTTTTGTTTATCGCGGTATTATCCGTAAGGCTTGTAAGATAAAGTGCGCTTTTAAGATTTCTTTCATCGCACCTTTTATAAAAGCCGTCGGAACAGATGAGCATCCCTCCCTTCTTAAAATATCCTCCTCTTATCTGCGGCTTATGATCCCGGTTAAGTCCGACGCATCTTGAAAGCTTTTTATCCCTGATATCGTCCTTTGTCCTTAGAAAAAAGACCGTTTTAAGCCCCGGGATATCCATAAGCCTGTACGCCCTGCTGTCTCCTATATGGTATATCCTGTATCTGTCGTTAAACATAAGGCATACTGTCATCGTACTCCCGCTAAAGACCTTTTCTCTTCTCATCCTTTCAAATAAAAGATCGTTTATCTTCTTAAAGACAGCGATCATCTTTATATCAAGAGCCCTTCTGAAATGCCTTCCCTTCTGCCCGCAGTCAGTGATAAAAGGTATGAGAACATGATCGTAAAAGTCCTCAAGCTCACTTATGCAAAGAGAAGATGCCGCTTCTCCCTCGTCCATTCCTCCCATGCCGTCACATACCGCAGCAAGGGCAAGAGTCCCCGCCTTAAACAGAGATTCCCTGTAAAGAAGCGCGTCTTCATTTAAAGAACGCCCTCCGGCATCATATACATATCCGATTTTCATGCACAAAAATACCCCCTTGTATCTGTGCCCCCGAACCAAAATAAATGAAAATACGGTCTGAAATGACCTGAATGAATTTCCATAAATATATCATAAAAAAAGGTCCCGC
>DMCJ01000056.1 GCA_003446735.1 Lachnospiraceae bacterium
ATCCTTGATACATTTCTGCATTCTATATTTTTGACAAGCTCTGCTTCCTTATCGGTGACAGTAAATACCGCGAGTCTGCCTTCGGTGGTGCCGGCATAGAGAACGCCGTTTTCATCAAAAGCACATGCGGAATACTTGCTTTCTCCGGAGAGCTCCGGAATATCATATATTATCTCCTCATTCTTTAAGACATACAGCTTTCCTTCGGCCGTGACCGTCGCAACACGGCCTTCTCTGTCAGCCGATATACTCTGGGCATAGCGTATCTCCGGAATGTCTTTCGAAAGATTGATCCCGTCTTTTAACTTTACTACTGCCATCTTATCCGATGTGCCTACATAATACTCTCCGTCCGAGCTCTGGACTATGCATCTTACCGAATCGGAAGGCAGGCCTTTATTTGTATTTAAGATATTGGCCTGTTTATCTTCGATGGCTATGACAACGCCGCTGTCATTCGTGCCGATCCAGAGCCTTCCCTCTTCATCGACATAAAGGCAGTTAACGTTTTTGACCGCATCAAAATCCTCCATGAAGGTAAACGTGCTTCCGTTGTATCTGTAAAGCCCGGCATAACTTCCGACCCAAAGTATACCGTCATTGGTCTGGGCTATATCGTTGGCATGTCCGCAGGGAAGTCCGTTCTCTCCGTCATATACCCTCTGGATATACGCTCCTTCATTCGAGTCGTCAGCCCTTACTTCCTTCGGGAAAAATATAAGTCCCGCGAGGATCGGGATAAGCAGCATATTGATCAGGAATCTTTTTTTCCCGGGCTTTTTCTCCGACCGAGCCTTTTTTATATATCTTACTATTTTTATCAGGTAGAAAAGGCTCAGGACCGTTGCGAGCTTATCAAGAAAATCGATGTACAGTTCGCCCGTCGCACACGCTATGAATGACGAGACATTACTTACCTCAAGATATTCCTTGACTCCGTCGCCCCAGACATTTCCGGTCTGTCCGTCGTAAAATGCGATATTTAAAACAGTGGATATGAGAACAGATCCGATGGTGACACCTCCGGCAAGAGATGTAGCACCGAAGAATGAATCAAAGTATTTCCTTCTGGCCGCAAGCCCTACGCTCACTCCGATAAAGATGCTCGTAAGTCCATAGGCTAGTGAAGGCGGATTCCAGAATGAATAGATCAGGTTACCCGTAGCGCCGACTATCGCTCCGCTTACAGGTCCTAAAACATAAGCGGCAAAAACCGTACCGAAACAATCCAGCCAGAGCGGGATCGAATACACATCGGCAATATGCCTTCCGAGGAAATTGACGAAGATACAACCGAAGACGATGAGCATCGTCTTAAGGCGCTTATCTATATAAAGTTTACCCTCTTTTTCGGTCATAAAAAAGCCCCATTCCCCGTTTTTGCGCACAAAAATACAGTCTTATCTATTATAGGCTAAAATCACTTTAAAATCAAGCAAACAGGCTACTGAATATATATGAATCCGGACCTTCTGAAAGCCGAAATGAAATGCATTACGGAAGAATATTTATCTCATATACTCTGGCCTCATAAGGCTTGAGAGTCCTTAGATCATGTGTCCTGTAATTACAGATGACAAGTTTTCCTTTTTTTCCGGCATATGCCTTCGGGAGTCTCCACTTTATCTCATGGTCCGCAAAAGAACATACCACAAGGACGCTCTTACCCTTATAGCTTCTCTCATACATATAAATGTAGTTATCGCCCCTGAAAAACTCCTTGTATTTCCCCCACAGTATCACATCGCTGTTCTTTCTGTAGTTAAGGCATTTTCTGTAAAAATTAAGGATGCTGTATTTATCCGCTTCTTCTGCTTTTACGTTTATCTTTCTGTAGTTCGGATTAACATAGAACCAGGGCTTAGCGCTTGAAAATCCGGCATTTTCGCTGTCATCCCACTGCATCGGGGTGCGCGCGCTGTCACGGCTCGATGCATATATCCTCTCCATCCTTTTTTCGACCGGATCCTTTGTATGGAACCTGTGATAATTGGTCTTGGATGAAACGTCGATATACTGGTCTATGGATTTAAGTCGGATGTTGGTCATCCCGATCTCCTGTCCCTGATATATGAACGGAGTCCCTTTTTGGAAAAGGTAACATGCGGCAAGCATCGTGCCGCTTGCTCTGTGATATTTCTTGTCGTCGCCGTATCTGCTTATTATACGGGGATGATCATGATTTTCAAGATATAAGGTATTCCAGGCTTTTCCGTCCAGCTCATACTGCCACTTCGAAAAAGCCTTCTTTAACTTCGTAAGGCTGAAAGGTCTTTGTATATACTCAGTCATAAAGCAGTCCGCCATCATATGTTCAAAATGGAACATAAGATCCAGCGTCCTGCCCGGTCCCGACATATAATTAAGCGCCGAATCGGTAGTAGTCATCGGTCCTTCCCCGAGAAGAAAGCAGTCATACTCCTTTGCAACTTCTCTGAACTCGGCAAGGTATTCGTGGATATGCGGACCATCCTTATAATACTTCATGCCGTTTGCCATGGGTATAAGCGGATTGCCGTCAGGAAGACCGTCGACTTTCGAGATGAATGTGATGACATCCTCTCTGAAACCATCAACTCCCATATCAAGCCAGAATCTCATGATCGACTTTACTTCTTCCCTGACCTTCGGATTATCCATGTTAAGGTCGGGCTGTTTTTTCGCAAAAATGTGGAGATAATACTGATCGCGCTCCGGAACATATTCCCAGGCCTTTCCTTCAAACAGACTGTCCCAGTTATTGGGGAGCTTTCCGTCTTTTGCATCACGCCAGATATAATAATCACTATAGGGATTATTCCTGCTCTTTCTGCTCTCCTTAAACCATTCATGCTCATCGGATGTATGATTTATGACAAGATCCATTATGACTTTAAGCCCGAGCTCATGGGCTTTATCAAGAACCTTCTTAAACTGGTCAAGATCTCCGTAATCCTCGTGAATGTTTTTATAGTCGGAAATGTCATATCCGTAATCGGCATTCGGCGAAGGGTAGATCGGCGAAAACCATATCCCGTCAACTCCGAGACTCTTTATATATTCCAGCTTTTCATATACCCCGTACAGATCTCCTATACCGTCGCCGTTTCCGTCATAAAAGCTTCTTATCCATATCTGATAAAAAGCCATTTTCTTATACCATTCTTTCATAGTCAGATTCCTCAGAAGTCAAAAAATTTATGAACCTCATTTGATACGTCGGACCTTATATCCTCAAAGTTGTAGAGCATATCGTCCCACAGTCTCCGGGGAGCGTTAAAGAGCTCGCGCATATCATAGATTATATCGTCCGTGATCTCCAGAGCCGTTCCCGCGATCTTATGGCGTTTTGTGTTATATACTCCGGCTTTTTTATTCTCGATCACGACCTTGTAACGCTCAAAAGCCACATGAACACTGTCTTCCCATGATATGTATATCTCGTCCATGGCATGTGCTCCGACATCCTTCATGTGATCCCTGTTATCGGAAAGTGATCTTAAAAGCTCATACATGCTCTCCGGTGTCTCTTCAATGATAAAACCGTTCCTGTCATGCGTTATTCCTTCGGCCGCGCAGCTCCCCTTTATGAGCACGGCGGCAAGTCCGCACGCGGCAGCTTCCCTTACCACTATACCGTTTGTATCATAAGTTGACGGGAAGAGGAAAAGATCGGCCCTTGTATTCCAGGCACGAAGCGCCTCCCTGTCGTGAACGGGACCCGTAAAGATACATTTGTTTTTTCCGTTTTCGTTGTAAATACCGGCTTTTGCCGCCTGTTCCTTAAGCTCCTCAAGGTCGGCCCCGCCGCCGATAAATACCATCCTGAAATCAACATCGTCCTTATGAAGCTTTGAAAGAGCATCGATTATAAGGGGCAGCCCCTTGTATTTCATGATACGGCCCACAAACAGGAAAAGCGGAACATCTTCAGGAAGATCGTAAGGAGCTGTTACCTCTTTTACCTTGTCTTCATCTGCACGACCTTTGGGGAAATCCACTCCGTTATTCATCACGATATAGTCGCCCTCATATCCGAGAGAGCGGAGATTTTCTCCGGCGCCTTTGCTGACGACCCAGACCTCATCACATGCTTCGATATTTGATACTATGGTCCTTACAGCTTCTTTCCGGACAAGATCTGTCTTAAAATTCTTGGCGATATCCTGATCGAACTTTGTATGGTATGTAAAAACGATCGGAACTTCAACTCTTGTCCGAAGTGCTCTTGCGATAAATGTAGATACGACCGGACAATGGGAATGAATGATATCGGGCCGGAAATTTTCCATATCGATCAGTTCCTTTATAACAAGGGGATTCCCGGCTCTGTATCCGTTGACAAAACGGGTCGTATCAAAACTCATATACGGCACAACCTCAAAGGGATATGA
The DNA here is from genome assembly GCA_003446735.1 of Lachnospiraceae bacterium. Lineage (GTDB taxonomy): Bacteria > Bacillota > Clostridia > Lachnospirales > Lachnospiraceae > UBA2882. Next base: position 4,374 of record DMCJ01000056.1, read on the forward strand.
ATCATACTCCGCATCGGGATATCTGGGCGTGCCCACAAGCACATTGGCAAGATGCCCCCTTTGCATTATGTTGGCGTAATTATAAACGGTATTGGCAACTCCGTCGATGACCGGCGGAAACGAATCATTTAAGAGACATACTTTCACGTATTTTCCTCCCTGAGTAAAATCCCAATAAAACACTACGGCCTTATTATAGCACAAATAAATCAAAAGGGCTCCACGTAAATGTGAAGCCTTGATACTAATAACATTGTCACTGCTAAAGCAAGCATAATTATTCCGGGAGTTTTCGTTTATAGATTAAATCTCCTGCGAAACACTAAGAATATACTTGCCCTTACCTTTACCGGTAATTGCTTTAATAATTCCCTGCTGCTCATCGTTTTAAGTATGAAGGTATTGTTATTGAATACCGGATCGGGCAGACCGATAGCTTCCAGCTCTCTTATTCATCCAACATTATTTTTCCGGCTTTTGCTTTCTTTTTCAGCCGTTCCATCTGTTCCTTTTCTATCTGCTGTATGCTTTTCTCGGGAGTAGGTAA
>DMCJ01000227.1 GCA_003446735.1 Lachnospiraceae bacterium
CGCTTTGCTTCCTTATCCTTAAGAAGTCCCTTGTCTCTGTCTAAGAACGGATCCTTTATAAGGATCGTGATCCTGTCATTCTTTCCGGATCTTATGTACGTTCTTATCCGCGCACTAATCTCTATATTAGTACCTTTTTTAAGCAATGTAAAGCACTTTCTGGAAATTTCGGGATTGTCCGATGAAATTTTGATGTACTCCCCATCGCCTTTTCTTTTGCCTTTAATTCCGGCAAATACGAGCATCGCATAGAGTTCCGCATTACCTGTTTTCCCCTTTGACGGACTCTTGCTTAACAGCTCGCTCTTAACGGACGATGCGAAGGATGTTTTTTCTTCTGTCATTCCGTAGCTCTCACCGCATCCCTGTGCATTATGGTCACGCCTATGGCCTTATCATCCTTTAATTCTTCATATAAAGCATTTGCAAGGGTGACGCTCCTGTGCCTTCCTCCGGTACATCCGACACAGATCATAAGACGCTGTTTCCCTTCTTTTATATACTCGGGGATGAGGAACCTGAGCATGTCCGAAAGCATTTTTAAGAATTCTCCTGCTTCCTTAAACTGCATTACATAGTCTCTGACCGGTGCATCGTTTCCGGTAAGAGGCTTAAGCTCATCGATGTAAAAAGGATTCGGAAGGAAGCGGACATCATAAACAAGATCCGCCTCCTGAGGGATACCGTACTTATATCCGAAGCTCATGATCTGGACCATAAGCGATTTATACTGTTCATGCTTTATGAATATACGCTCTATCTCTTTTTTCAATTCTCTTACAAGGAGATGTGACGTATCTATGACATAATCCGCATTACTCCTTATTTCCTGAAGGATTTCCCTCTCTTTTTCGATACTGTCCTTTAGGCTGTTGCCCTCTATCGGGTGAAGGCGTCTGCTCTCCTTATATCTCTTTATGAGGATCTGATCGGAAGCATCCATGAAAAGGATACGATAGCTCATTCCGTCTCTCTTCATCTCGTTTAAGATACGGCTGGCTTCGCTCAAATGCTTATCAAGCCTTACATCGAGTCCCAAAGCGACTTTCTGGATATCGTCTCCTCTGTTCGCTATAAGATCTCCAAAGGCACGTATGAGCTCTGCAGGCAGATTGTCCACACAATAAAACCCTGCGTCCTCAAGCATCTTCATCGCGGTCCTTTTTCCGGATCCGCTCATACCCGTTACTACTACAAAATCCATTGCCCCTCCGAAACGTAATAAGACCCGCTTTTGCGAGTCTTATTTAACTGAATGTATATCCTGTAACTATGATACCTTCATTCGGAATTTACGAATATCCTTTTCGTCTTCCACCTTTTCTATCACAGCTCCGAGCCCTCGAAGCTTGACATCAAAATCTTCATAACCTCTCTCGACGAACGCTATATCGTCGATCACACTCATTCCCTCGGCCGCAAGCGCCGCTATGACAAGCGCAGCTCCCGCTCGAAGGTCCGGCGCACTTATATGCGCTCCGGTGTATTTGCTGACACCGTTTATGATGGCCGTATTTCCTTCCACCTTGATGGAAGCGCCCATACGGGTAAGCTCATCTACATATTTAAATCTGTTTTCGAATATACTCTCTGTAACAATGCTGCTTCCGTTTGACAGAGCGAGCACCACTGTGATCTGAGGCTGCATATCCGTCGGGAATCCCGGATAGGGAAGGGTCTTTATCTGCGTATGGGATAAGACCTTATCTGCTATAACACGGACAGCATCATCGGATTCTTCTACCTTGCATCCGATTTCCTGAAGCTTGGCGCTTATGGACTCCAGGTGCTTGGGGATAACGTTCTTAACGGTGATATCTCCTCTTGTAGCCGCTGCCGCCATCATGAAAGTACCCGCCTCGATCTGATCGGGGATAACGGAATATTCCGTCTTGTGAAGCCTCTCTACGCCCCTTATCCTGATCACGTCCGTACCGGCGCCCTTTATGGACGCTCCCATGGAGTTTAAGAAGTTGGCTATATCAACGACATGAGGCTCCTTGGCCGCATTTTCTATTATAGTCTTACCCTCGGCAAGAACAGCTGCGAGCATGATATTGATCGTCGCACCTACCGAAACCACGTCAAGATAGATATGGCTTCCCTTAAGCTGCTCAGCACTGGCAACAACAAGACCGTGGGATATCTTTACCTCGGCACCTAAAGCCTTGAATCCCTTTATATGCTGGTCGATCTGTCTGCTTCCTATATTACATCCACCCGGAAGAACGACCTCCGCGCGCTTGTATTTACCTAAGAGAGCTCCCAAAAGGTAATAGGAAGCGCGGATCTTCTTCATATAATCTTCGTCAACAACAACATCCGTGATGGTAGAGCCGTTAACGCGGATCGTGTGTCTGTCTGTATTTTCTATTGTAACGCCGATGCTTTTCATTCCTCGCATCAGCACGTTCGTATCGCGAACATCGGGTAGGTTCTCTATGATAACCGTATCATCCGTCATAAGGGATGCTGCGAGAATACCAAGAGCTGCATTCTTTGCGCCGCCGATCTCGACCTCACCGATGAGCGGCGATCCTCCCTTTACTGCGTATTGCTCCATTTCGCACCTCTGATTAACCCCATTATCATCAACACTTTACATCATTTTGATGCAATTGTCAATTTCCTATCTCATCCTTAATGCTGTCACGGCAGCCGCGCGGATCTTTCCCGCATATCGCACCGCATTTACACTTCCTTTTCTTACAAGCGGATAGAGGATATCGTAGTCGGGCTGAATGCCCTGTATCCTTCTTTCTGCCCTCATCCTTTCTTCGACCGGGATCCTGTCTATTATGATATGAGCTCTGTTTATGAGCCTTAAATAATCCTTCTTTTCCATATCTTTATCAAAGGCCGCCTCAATGATCTCATCTAAAAACGACACGATGAGCTTTGCAGCACAGATCCCGTTATCATCCACTCCCATGTCATGGAAAAAGCGTTTGGATTTTTTATAAAGCTTGGTCATTATCCTGTATCTGTCTCCGCGTCTCTTTGTAGAAAGTGTCGTGCCTCTGTCATCCTGGATATAGTCGTATACGCTTGCCTGTACTATCTTAAAGTCCTTGCAGCCTCTTAAATACGACTGGTTAAATACGAGATCCTCTCCGAGATCTATGTCCATCGGAAAGAGCTCCCTTATAAGTCTCTTTTTATAAAGCTTGTTCCATGGCATATTAAGAAAACCGTCAAAATACAGTTCCCGGAGGTCTTCGTTTTTCGGAAGCTTTTCGATATTTCTGGAATAGTACAGATGGTTAAATCCGCCGATCACAAGATCAGCATCACTTTCCTTCATTATATTAAGGAGCTTCTCATTCGACTCGGGATCGATGAAATCATCGCTGTCCACAAATCTTATATATTCTCCGTTCGCCGCCTGTATGCCACGATTTCTCGCATCGGACACACCTCTGTTTTCACCGTTTACGATATGTATCCTCTCATCCTTAGAAGCAAGCTCATCGCAGAGCACACCCGAAGGATCGGGCGCTGCTTCAACGACAAGGATCACCTCAAGATCCTTATCCGTCTGCGCAAGGATACTTTCCACGCATCTTCTTAATGTCTTTTCACTTTTATAAACAGGTACAACTACGCTTATCATTATTTCCTCCTACACATCCACCTTCAGTATTATAAGGCCCATGATCATCGCAAAGTTGACAAATGCGAAGATGCCGAGGACGAGTCGTTCATACAGGGCGGTGTGGCTTTTCAGCTTTTTGTCGGAACTCTTTCCGTAAAGGCACCCGAACAGACATGCAAAGATATAAATGAACAGAGAAGTAAAATATCGACCCTGGACGCCTAAGATCTCAGGCGAGCCCACGGGAGTATAGGAAACATACATGGTAGAGAATATCACTCCGGTCAGTGCTATGTCGGTTAAGATCAATAATAATTTTACGCTCTTTTTAAACGGCTTTTTAACGTCCGAAAATGCAGAAGCAAATACACCCGTTAATATGAGGAGCCAGTTGGTTATAAAAGGTGCGCCTCCCAGATATGCAAATGAGATATAAGGAAGTCTTCCCCTGCCCGGCGCTCCGACCGTATAGCTAAGGAGCATGAGCCCCATTTCTTTAAAGACGAGCATTACATACCAGATGGGATTTGAGAGGATAAATGAAAGCTGTCCCAAAGTGCTCGTACCTATATTTCTCTTATCTCCCGCAAAGCTTGAATTTCCGACCAGCTGATAATCTCCGCCGGCAACGGGAAGCGGGAAGAATATATTATATATCATAAAGAAGATAAGTCCGCACAGAGCCAGTTTAAATACCGCTTCATGTATCCTGCTGTTAAATCTCTTCTTTGAAAGGAAAAGAAGCGGGATGATTATCATTATATAAACAGGCTTTGAAAGCGAGCCTATGACACTGATCAACAGGAGGATCAGCATATCCTTCCAGTCGGGCTTTTCATCCGGCTCAGTCGTAAATATATTAAGCACAAGTACGGTCCCAAGGAGCATACCAGAATTTACGAGACAGTCATAGGAAAATGCCGCTCCGAGAAATACGTTATTGGGGATCAGTGCGACCGCCGCTGCGACCATCTTAAATCCTTTTGCCCTCTTTACCGCATAAAACGTGATCAGTGCATATGCAAGAAGATTAAAGAACTTGGCAAGCTCAACCGTATGTGCAAAACTAAGGCCGGCTTTTCTTCCCAAAAAGAATCCTAATGACATCGGATAATAAACTCTTTCCTCGGCTCTTCTGAAGCGGGGCTGATGGCCTATGTTGGGTGCTATGACATTCGGGTCGTTCATATAGTCCTCATAGGCTTCTATCTTCGTTCTTTCCTCCGGCGTATTAAAATAGGGAAGGTCGACCGCAAACATCTCGTAGTGGATGGCGGTTATCTCCATGTAGGTACCGAATGACAATCTGTGCGCAGCCCTGGCATGAACCTGTTCGTCATAGCTTATCTGGTTCGTCCCGATGGCTCCGATTATACATGTTCCTATGGACAGGATCAGATACAGATAAAGGTATTCGGGCTTCTTTCTGATAAATTCCCTTACTCTCTTTTCAGGCGTCAGCATGAAATATAGCGTAAGCAGACATGCCGCAAAGAAGAATATCCTTATGAGATTAAGGCGTACTCTGTTTGATATGATAAGGGACATGTCTGTAAGCCCGGTCGTATCCGAAGATAAGAGTACAAGCTTAAGTCCGTCCGCATATTCGTTGACATTTATGATCCCGCAATCGATCTTGGGATCTATATTCAGATAATGGACTTTTCCGATGTTTCCTTCATTTACACATTCCACGGTAAATCCGGCGCTTTCATCGCAGACCATGTCGATCTCAAGTTTGCCGACAAGCCTCTTTGAATCCAGGGGCAATTCTATCTCAGTCTTTTTCAGGGATTTATAATATGCGCCGTCCTTTAAAAAGACGCCCTCGGGAAGGCTTTTGTCATAGTCTGACTCACCGTTGTATTCAGCTAATATCTTCCTGTTTTCCAGATCCACTTCTATGGCATGGGAATCTTCTTCAGATAATGGAACTGCCGTATCGACTGTAGACATAGTCATATCCCCGGAGCCGAAAGTAACCCCGTCGTAGGAGTTTGAAAGAGCACGGGAATTGAATATGATGATATCAAGCAGCACCGAAAGGATAATCACAACGATCAGGATCACAGCTGACTTTACGAGGGTATTCTTTTTCATTTCGCACCCCCTTTAGCTTCTTCCTTTGCCGTTGTTTCATTTTCATCATCGTTTTTATCAACGTCTTCGCCAATACGTGCTTTACCGAATGCGGGAACCGCAAGAGCACTTACAGCCAGGAATACAAAGAGCATGATCCTGAAATCATAGAGAAAAGGAAATGTATCATGTGAATATACATACTGCGTCTTAAGAAGATAACCGGCTTTTTCGCCGTTAAAATATGTTACGGCATCGTTTGCACTTCCGTGATTCACAAATACACCGGGCATTCCGGCGGGATCTATCGCTACATAGCTGTCGGGAAGTACGATGGAAAATGTCACCATCACTCTTCCTTTAAGAGCATCTCCTTCCATGGGAAGGTAAGGATATTGTCCGTCCATGCATTCCGAAAGCGAATATGAACCCTGATAGAGCATCTCGCCTCTTTCCGGGATATTGGCACCGGCTTTTTCGGTATCTGCGGCAGATTCCGGATCTTTGGCGGTGCCCACTTCAGCCTTTTCGTCCTCTAACGCATATACCCTGTATGAGAGCGTAAATCCGTCCAGGCTCTGTCCCCTTTTATCAATACCGATCTGAAATCCCTTTAAGGGACGGTCCTCTGTTGTAAAGACATAAGCAAATTCATCGGACTCGGATGTAAAATAGATGACTTCCTCTTTATCGTCCTCGGATTCGCTCATATTGGCCACGACCGTATCAAGCACTTTATTTGGAATAAGAAAACTGCCAATAAGCCCTGCAAAACACAGCAGAGTACATATTGGCAGTAATATCGCTGGCCGTAAAAACTTTTTCATTAAAAGATCATTCACCGAGGCCGTTTTCTATAGCGGCGATCAGCGCCTTAAGCGCTTCCTCCTCGTCTTCTCCGTCACAAGTAAATTCGATCTCATCACCGCATTTTACGCATGCGCCAAGAACGCTTAATACACTCTTTGCATTTGCGGTCGTCTCTCTGAAAGAGAATGTGATGAGCGACTTGTACTGCATAGCTTCTTTACACAAGATGCCTGCAGGTCTTAAATGCAACCCCGTCGGATTCTTGATTACAACCTTCTGCGAAACCATTTCTTCCCTCCAAAAATACCTTAAAAAATTATACCACTTTTATGCGATCTTCACAAGTCTGCCGATCACTGGCCGGCATTTGAAGAATTCTCAACCTTACATCTTACGGTGAACTGCTCTCCCCTCAGCTCTATGCCCTGAGGGAATATCACCTGAGCGGGAAGGCTGATCACACCTTCCTCAAGTACATCGAGTTCGTTCTCGCTCATATAAGCGCCAACGTTTATCGTTCCGGTGATCTGTCTTACATTGACGGAATCGATCACTTCCGGGATACCCTTAACATAGACGGATATGGTCTTTTCATCCGTATCTATCGTTACGTTCTGCCCGTCGGGAATATTCTTTATCGTAAAATTGCTCTTCGGGATCTGAAGCACATCGTTTTCCATCCTTTCGATGACTACTTCGACCACGGTCTTTCCGTCATCCGTCGAATCGGCAAGTTTAACCGCATCGGAAAGATATTTGTTGATATCGATCTCCGTCTCAAAGGATTCGCTCCTTCCGTCCACTTCGATCGCGGAGGAAGGGATATTGATGCTGTTTATCCCGGCTATCACACCGATCTTTCCGGCTATTGTGACCTCGCTCCTTTCAGAGCTTACCGAAGCTACCGCGTATCCGCTCTGAGGGCTTCCCGAAGTCGAGAAATTGATGGGAACCGTCTTTGTCGCAAGTATCTCTACATTTACGCTGACTGCCGAGATATTGCCCGTGATACGGCCTGCTTCGATCTGATCTCCTTCGGCGTCATAATACCTTATCGAAGATGTCGTCGAGATATTGTTGTTCATTCCCGTAACGGAAACCTCTGCTGTCGCCGTTTCTATCTTTGATATAACGGATTCGGGTCCCTGAATGGACACTACGTTCTGATCGAGTACCACATCACCCGTGATGAATCCCGAAGAAGGCTCTCCGTTTACCACGGGAGTTATCGCGAGCATCTTCTTCTGAACAGGCTCGATCTCTACAAGGAGATATTCGGTCTTGCTCCTGATGCTCTCTATCTTCTCGTTATATTTATTGGTCTCAAGATGGATCTTTACCGTGCCGTCCGCCTCGTTTAAGTCGTTCATATCGGCATAGGCCCTTATATTATCCTTGGACAAAAGATCGTTAATGGACCTCTTTGCGACAACGGTGACCGATATATTATCGGTGTTGTCAAGTATCTGATATGTCATATTCTCGTCTGTGATCTCACCGGCATTTAATATTTCCACCTTAACGCCCGAATACACATTCTCGGCAATGGGATCGCTGACATTTACTATGACTATCCATAAAAGGCCGGCAATAAGAACGGATGCGATGCGCAGTCCGATATTTTCGGTCATCTTATCAAAGAGCTTTTTCATCCGACTTATCCCCTCCTTTCCTGATCCTGCGTTTTCTCGTGTTCACAGGCTTATTCTGGACTTCCTTAAGCTTCTCTCTTAATGTATCCCTGTCAAGCCCGGAACTTAAATTCCCGCCATAGGCAACAGACACTTTGCCCGTCTCCTCGGAAATGATAACGGTAAGGGAATCACTTACCTCGCTGACACCGACGCCCGCGCGGTGCCTTGTACCAAGCTCCTTGGAAAGCCTGCGGCTCTCGGAAAGAGGAAGGTAGCATGTGGCGGCGACCACCCTGTCACCCCTTATGATAACGGCTCCGTCATGAAGAGGTGTGTTGTGCTCAAATATGTTTATAAGGAGTTCTTTAGTTACAACGGCATCCACAGTTATTCCCGTATGCTCGTATTCGGTGAGCTTGTTATTCTGCTCGACAACTATAAGAGCTCCCGTCTTGGCTTTTCCCATCTCGAAGCTGGCTTCGATTATCTCGTTTATCGTCTTGTCGGAGAAGTTACCGTCGACAGGTCTTACGCCTTCAAATATCATAAGACCGTTTCTTCCAAAGCCTCTTGTCCCGAGTTGTTCAAGGGCGCGGCGAAGCTCCGGCTGAAGTACGATGACAACAGCCAGTATACCTACGGACAGTATCTTTTCCGCTATCCACAATATCGTGGTCAGATTGAGCATTGCTGCGATAACAAGAAAAATAAGGATGACGACGAGTCCCTTTAACAGACTCCATGCCCTGGTATCTCTTACCCATACAAGTATCTTGTATACGAGGATCGCAAGTATGATCACCTCGAGCACATCTGTCCAGACTATCCTCGTGGGGATATGAAACGTAGTCAGATTCAGATATTTGGTTGTAAAGCTGCTTAACTTATCCATGCTGACCCTTTATACTGCACTGGTTATCTTCTTTACCTTTTTCTTTTCGCGCTTAACATTGTTCTTCGGAACGGCTTTTACATAGTAATAGTATTCATCATCCTCAAACTGGACATATTCAGTCCTTGAATAATTGACATTGTGCATGAAGAATTCCAGGACTTTGCAGATAAGGAATGAAACTATCATGCCAAGAATGAGGCCGCCTATGGAGATATCCGTTTTAAATCCGGTACTTCCCACCAGAAGTATGACCACGCCGAAGATAATGCCGGCCACCATTCCTATGGTCCAGGAATGATCGATGGAAAGCCTTCTTAAAAGATATACGACAAGTACCATCGCCGCAAAAGCGATAACGGTAACGAACATTTCCTTATTCCCGAGCACCCCGTCTATCACAAAGCGGAACTTTGCGACTGCGTTTTCCGCATCCAGAGTCGCTATGGTCTGGGAGTTCTCTTTGAAATATGTGATCACATAGTATGCTACCGTGCCGCATGCTACGGATACCACGGAAAGCGGAGTGCATAAAAGCCCGGCCGCGATCGGGATCACATAGGGGATCTTAAGTCCGAAACAGATCGGCAGAAGGAGCACTATCGCACTGTCACCCGGAGAAAACCTGAAATAGAACACAAACATCAATATGATCAAAGCAGCTCCGACTATCCCGCATTCAAGGGAAAGAGCGTAGAGATGTGCGCAGACCATACCGCCGCATATCAGTACCGTGAGGTTAAGGGGTAAAAGTGAACCGATGAGCGCTAAGACGATCGCTATCATCGTGTTGTTTAACTTTCCCATGTAGCCGATATTTGCATTGATACATAAAAATGCGATCAACGACAGGAGAAATTTGCTAAAGGGGGTTATATATACTTCTCCCTTGCTGTAGATGTTGCGCAATTTCTCACGCAGTTCCAGTAATGCAGACATATCTCCTCCTCGATTTACCTGCTTTCGATATCATACATTGCGGCAAGCTGCTTTAAACTGTTCTGGTAAGTCTTTAAATTCTTCTTTGCCTTATGGTATTTGTATGAATACAGGATGTAAGAGATGACCGAATACACTATCACGAATTCCGCATAGTAGGTCAGAACGCTCTTACCGAATCCAAGCAGATCCATCTTGTAAAGATCTGCCATGAATATCTCAAAATCATAATAAATATAAAGTGCGAACATAACTCCGTAAGCTATAGTCGCACCGATAACAGACCTGATAACCTGCAGGCCTATATAATCGCTTCTGAAATAATTGGCTGTCTCCATATTGCGTCTGCCTTCGTGTTCCTCGTAGGCAGCCAGCTTTGTCATGAGTATTATCCTCTCCTGACTTATCATAGCTTACTTCTGCAAGAATCTCATTCGGTTCTTGCTGGGATCCCCTTTCCTTGCCTCTTCTTTTAATGTCGCGGTAGATTTGGTCATCATATTGTTTAAGTTGGATGCCATCTGGTTACGACACGTCTCGCAGAATCTTCCGCTTGCGATCATCTTGCCGCATTTTTCGCAGTTAACCTTGATCGGCGAATCATCTGCGAACTGAAGTCTTTCCTGTCTGATCCACATCTGAACCTGATTCGCGTCTACATTACAGTCTTCCGTGATCTTCTTCATGGAAGCAGTCCTGTTTTCCTGGATATATTTCTTTACTTCTTCGAATTTCTCCTCTATCTCCTGCTTGCAGGTGGGACATATCCTCTGTCCCGTGATATAGTTAAAAAGCCTTCCGCATCTTCTGCAGTTAGTAACATCACTCATATCAGTAACCTCCGTCTATCTGCTGCTTCCGATCGAGAGCGTTAAAAAATAAACTTTCTTTACTCCGTTTCTCTTAAGCTCTTTTGCGACAGCATCTAAAGTGCTCCCCGTGGTATATATATCATCCACCAGCAACACCTTATCTAATTTTACATCATTTTGCCCTATAATAAAAGCCTTTTTCAAATTATTTTGTCGCTTTTCACCACTTAAAGTCTTCATGGGAAGCGTATTTCTGCACCTTCTGACATAGTGCGGATAACAGGGGATATCCGTTTCCCTTCCTATGCCCTCGGCAAGCAGCTCGGCCTGGTTGTAACCCCTCTGATCATATCTTTTTTCATGGAGCGGAACAGGTATGACTCCCTGTATCCCGGCTCTTTTTATCGAGGCAGCAAAACGCTTTCCCATAAGAGCGCCAAGCACATCACCATACTCGCGCCTCTTCCCGTATTTAAAGCGGTATATCATATGCCTTACCGTATCATCGTATTCACACAGGGCCATTCCCCTGTCAAAATTCCTGACCGGATTTTTTTTGCATTCGGCACACATATTATCTTCATTTTTATCATCAAGTGCCCTGCCGCATTTTATACATCGATCACCCTTTATAATAGGGAGTATCTCAATGCATTTTCTGCATATCCCCCTGTCCTTATCACTTATAAGGAGCGGTCTGTCACACACCGGACAGCGGGGCGGAAACACAAGGTCGATGATCTCATCCAATACCTTTTTAAGTTCTTTTATACCGATCACTCTCCATATGCCGAAAAGGCTTCCTTTATCCTGTTCTTAAGGCCCGAATATCTTATATTCTGATCCTCACAGCGGATCATTGCATTTAAGATATCCATACTCCCCAATATCGTAACGCATCTTTTCGCCCTCGTAACACCGGTATACAAAAGGTTTCTGTATCTTAGATTGGGTGATACGTTAAATAACGGCATGACTACGGCTTCATATTCGCTTCCCTGGGATTTATGTATCGTAATGGCATAAGCCGGTTCGAGTTCCTCAAGCTGCTCGTGCTTATAAGATACGATCTTTGAATCCTCAAACATAACGGTCAGATATCCCGCATACTCGTTTATTTCGGTTATACGGCCTATATCTCCGTTAAAGACGCCCTGTCCTTTTTCGGTTACCAGGCCGTAATTTCCGCGTATCTCCCACTCAAGGTCGTAGTCGTTCTTTATCTGCATGACTTTGTCGCCCACGCGAAAAATAATATCTCCGTATTCCCATTCCTTTTTCCCTTTTGCGGGCGGATTTAACATTTCCTGAAGAAACGCGTTTACAGCCACACTTCCGAAGTTACCCTTTCTCATCGGCGTTAAGACCTGGACGTCGCCGGAAGATATCTTAAGGTGATCCGGAAGGGAGCTTTTCACGAGATAAATGATATCTTTCTTAAGGCGTTTTTCCTCATCTCTCGGGACGAAATAAAAGTCCCTGCTCTTTTGATTGTCTATCGTTATATCCTTACCTTCTTTTATCCTGTGAGCATTTGTCAGGATATCACTGTCCTCTTCCTGCCGGAATACCCGGTCAAACCTTATTACCGGAAGTTCGCCGGAATCTATAAGATCCTTAAAGACATTGCCCGGGCCTACGCTCGGAAGCTGATCGCAGTCTCCGATAAGGACAAGGGAAGTACCTTCACTTAAGGCAGAAAGAAGCGCGTTAAATAAAAATACATCGACCATCGAAGTCTCATCTATGATCACGACATCCGCTTCTATCGGTTCGTCCTCGTTTTTGGAATAAACGGTCCCCGATCCGTCAAAAGATACACCCGTACCAAGGAGCCTGTGTATCGTACTGGCCTCTTTGCCACACATCTCGCTCATGCGTTTTGCCGCCCTTCCTGTCGGCGCGGCGAGAAAAACTCTTTTTCCTCTTTCCTCGAACACTCTCAGCATGGCTCTTATGGCCGTTGTCTTTCCCGTACCCGGTCCTCCCGTGATGATGGTCACTCCGTTTTTAACCGCCACAAGGACTGCATTCTTCTGTATCTCCTCGAGCTTTATGCCCATGCTTTTTTCCGTATTGGAAATGACGATGTCAACGTTTTTTACATTTCCGTCGTATCCGTCAAATGATCTTGACAGGCGAAGGAGTTTTGCGGCGCAGGCGCTTTCGCATTTATACGCCACGGCCGAATAGGCAAACATCCTTCCGTTTTCATTCTTAAGTATCAGTTTGTGATCCATCATAAGATCCGCAAGCTTTAATCTGACGTTTTCCTCATCTATACCAAGGATAACAGCGCTCTTTTCGATCAGTTCTTCTTCGGGAAGACATGTATTTCCCTCCTGAAGCGACTCGCTCAAAGCATACATGATCCCGCTCTTTATCCTGAACTCGGAATTGACTAAAACACCGAGCCTTTCGGCTATCTCATCCGCTCTCTTAAATCCTATGCCATCTATATCTTCCGCAAGTCTGTACGGATTTTTCCCAATTACATCACTTACGTCATCTCCGTATTTTTCATATATCTTTACCGCAAGTTTCCCTGTCACACCAAGCCCGGCAAGGAAAGTCATTATACGCCTTACATTTCTCTTTTCATATACCTGAACTCCGATATCCTGGGCTTTTCTTAAACTTATCCCGCTTATCTCCTTAAGGCGCTCGGGCTCTTCTTCCATTATCCTTAAAGTATCTTCGCCGAATTTCGCGATTATCTTTGCGGCCAGTTTTTCACCGACCCCCTTTATCGCTCCGGACGAAAGATATATCTCAATATCGGAAATACCTTCTATCTCCGCTCTCTCAAATGAGCGCATCTTAAGCTGAAGACCATAGCTTATATGCTCCTCATAAAAGCCGGTAACCTTTAATTTGTCTCCGACCTGCACGCCGGGGAAACTGCCGGTAACCGTCAGCTCTCCGTTCTCGTTTTCCAATATAAGCACCGTGTATCCGTTTGTGGGATTCTGATAGATGATATTTGTGACGTGACCTGTGATCTGAACTTCTTCCAAAACAAGTGGCGGTTACATTCCGGCGGTTTCCTCACTCTTTATACCGTCCGTGGTAACCCCGTTAACCTCCCTGCCAGTATGCACTATATCCTTAACATCCATTCCCGTTTCGGCAGCTTTTGCTTCGGCCGCAGCCTTTGCTTCTTCAGCCGTTACCGGATTTAAATTTCTCTTCATCTGCTCATAGAGCATCTGTGCAAGCCCGAGGCTCTGTGTCTCGGCTGCATTCTCGGATATCTTGGCGATCGTCATATCTCCGAAATATTCGGTGAGCATGGTATTATCGGCACCCTCCTCTCCGAAAAGAGATGTGGTGCTTTCCATCTGTTTAAAAACCTGCTCAAGGAAATAGGCCTCAAAACTCTTGCAGACGTCCATGAGCTCATCATCGCTCTTGCCGTTTAACTTACCGTCCGTAAGGTTTGAGATGTTTTTGCCATTCCCTACGCTTTGATTCGCTATGCTCGAATAATAATTTCCAAGGTTGGAAAGATCGATATCCATAGATATACCTCTTATTGATCAATCATCATCTCTTTAATTCGTTAGCCTTACCCATCATGTCATCGGATGTCTGGATGACTTTTGAGTTCATCTCATATGCTCTCTGGGCTACGATCAGGTTAACCATTTCATCCGCAACCTGTACATTGGAGCCTTCGATATAGCCCTGTACTATCTGGCTCTTTTCTATCTGAACATTGGTCGTAGCTTCGTTTAAAGCAGCTCCGCTTGCCGCCGTTTCCGCATAAAGTGAATTTGTCGTCTTCTGAAGACCTGCGGGATTCTGGAACTGTACAAGTCCGATTATGGTTCCCGTTCCTCTTGCATTTCCTGTTGCATCGGGATATGCTATCTCTCCGTTGGCCGTTACCGTTATCTCGCTGGCCTTATATGTATTGGGAACCTGAATGGGCTGACCCGTTGTCGATAAGACCTGAAGTCCGTCCGATGTCGTAAGCTGAAGAGTGTTTCCGGGGCCGTTCGACCAGTTGAAATTACCGTTTCTCGTATACTGGGTTCCGCCTCCGGGAGTCCTTACCATGAAGAATCCGTCTCCGTCTATCGCAAATGCGCTGGGATTGGATGATTCAAGGAAAGCTCCTTCCGAAAATATCGATGTGATAGATGAATTCCTTACTCCGAGTCCGACCTGTGCGCTTATCGGCTTCTGCTCACCGTTGGCCGTTGTGGTCTTGGTCTGGAGATTCTGATATAAAAGGCTCTTAAACTCGGCAACTTCCGTCTTATATCCTGCGGTATTAACGTTAGCCAGGTTATGAGCGATAGTATCTACATTTGTCTGCTGCGCTATCATTCCGGTAGCACCGGTCCATAATGATCTTACCATTTTATTACCTCCGTATCACTTGC